>CAYTMB010000089.1:0-5678 GCA_964438465.1 uncultured Rhodovulum sp.
CCGGCGTGCGCGCGGCCTGGGCCGCCCGCGCCGCCGCCGCGAAGGCGCTGGCCGCGGCCGAAGCGGCGCTGGACGCCGCGGCGCGCGACGCAGAGTATCTCGGCCACGCCGCCGCCGAGCTCGACAGGCTCGCGCCCGAGGCGGAGGAGGAGCCGCGGCTCGACGCCCGCCGCCGCGCGCTGCAGGCCGCCGAGCGCATCCGCGCCGATGTCGCGCGCGCGGCGGAGGCGCTCGGGTCCGAGGGCGCCGAGGGCCGGATGCTCGACGCGCTGCGCTGGCTGGAGGCCGCCGCGCCCCGGGCCGAGGGCGCGCTCGATCCGGCGATCGACCGGCTCGGCGCGGCGCTGGCCGAGCTCGGCGAGGCCGGGCGCGCGGTCGAGGCCGCGCTCGATCCCGGCGACGCCGATCCGGGCGAGCTGGAGCGGGTCGAGGAGCGGCTGTTCGCGATCCGGGCGCTGGCGCGCAAGCACCAGGTCCAGCCCGAGGCGCTGCCCGCGCTGGCCGCCGACCTGCGCGCCCGGCTGGCGGCGCTCGACGCCGGCGCCGCGGATCTCGCGCGGCTGCAGGCCGAGCGCGCCGCGGCCGAGGCCGCCTACGCCGCCGCCGCGGCGGCGCTCTCGGCGCTGCGGCGCGCGGCGGCCGTTCGGCTCGACGCGCGCATGGCCGAGGAGCTGCCGCCGCTCAAGCTCGACCGCGCGGCGTTCCGCACCGAGGTCGCCGAGGGCGATCCCGGCGAGGCCGGCGTCGACCGCGTCGCGTTCAGCGTCGCGACCAACCCCGGCGCGGCGCCCGGGCCGATCGGGCGCATCGCCTCGGGGGGCGAGCTGTCGCGATTCCTGCTGGCGCTGAAGGTCTGCCTGAGCGCGCGCGCCGAGGGGCTGACGCTGATCTTCGACGAGATCGACCGCGGCGTCGGCGGCGCCACCGCCGACGCCGTCGGCCGCAGGCTCGCGGCGCTCGGCGCCGCCGGGCAGGTGCTCGTCGTCACCCACGCCCCGCAGGTCGCCGCGCGCGGCGCCAACCACTGGCTGGTCGGCAAGACCCAGGCCGCCGCCGCCGCCCGCACCGAGGTGACCGAACTCGACGCCGCCGCCCGCATCGAGGAAATCGCCCGGATGCTCGCGGGCGACACCGTGACCGACGCCGCCCGCGCCGCCGCCCGCGCGCTGATCGCCGGGTGATCCGCGGCGCCCTGCGCGCGCGGCGCCTGGACCACGGCATTTCGCGCGTGCGGCAGACCTTCGCGACCGCGGCATCTCCGGCGGTGTTCGTCGCGCCGATCGCCGTCAGCCGGGGCTGGGCGGGACCCGCGGTCAGACCTGCTCCAGCGTCACCCTGTCGGCGTAGAAGGCGATGTGTCCGGCGATCCGCTCGGCGCCGGGCAGCGGCGTCTCGTAGGACCAGCCGGCGTCGCGGATCGGCCCGCTCTTGGTCACGATGTCGAAATAGCTCGCCTGTCCCTTGTGCGGGCAGACCGAGGTGGTGTCCGACCGCTCGAGGAAGGCCATGCCGAGATCCGCGCGCGGGAAGTAGATCACCGGCGGATAGTCGCCCTCGACCAGCTCCAGCGCGTTCGAACTCTCGCCGATCACCGCCCCGCCCGCGCGAACGACCCAGACGCCGTCGGCGGCGTGGATGTGCAGTCTCAGCATCGGCATCAAGCTCTCCTCCAGTCGAAGCGAATTCGCGAACCCGGCCTCCGGGCGCTACAGCGGCGCGCAGGCCGCGCGCAGCCAGCGCAGCGTCGCCGGGCCGACCAGCGGCCCGATCTCGGCCGCCACCCGTGCGTGATAGGCGTCGAGCCAGTCGCGGTCCTCGGGCGCCAGCAGCGGGCGGTCGATGAGCCGGCGGTCGATCGGCGCCAGCGTCAGCGTCTCCCAGCCCAGCATCGCCCGGTCGCCGCCCTCCGGCGTCTCGGCCTCCCGCGCCACGCCGAGGTTCTCGATGCGGATGCCGAAGGCCCCCTCGCGGTAATATCCCGGCTCCATGGACAGGATCATGCCCGGCCGGATCGGCTCGACCGACCGCCGCGACAGGCCCGCCGGGCCTTCGTGCACGCCGAGATAGCTGCCCACCCCGTGCCCGGTGCCGTGGTCGTAGTCGAGCCCGGCCCGCCACAGCGCCACCCGCGCCACCGCGTCGATGTCGCGGCCCGCAAGGCCCGCCGGCCAGACCAGCCGGCTCATCGCGATCAGGCCCATCAGCACCCGCGTGAACGGCCCGGTCGCCTCGGGCGGGACCGCCCCGACCGCCACGGTCCGGGTGATGTCGGTGGTGCCGTCGGCGTACTGGCCGCCGCTGTCGACCAGCAGCAGCTCGCCCGGGTTCACCGCACGGTTCGAGACCTCCGACACCCGGTAGTGCACGATGGCGCCGTTCGGCCCGGCGCCGCAGATGGTGTCGAACGAGATGTCGCGCAGCGCCCCGGTCGCCGCCCGGATCTCCTCCAGCCGGCGCACGACGTCGATCTCGGTGAGCCCGCCCTCGGGCGCCGTCGCGTCGAGCCAGCACAGGAACTCGGCCATCGCCGCGCCGTCGCGCAGATGCGCCGCCCGCGCCCCGGCGATCTCGGCCGCGGTCTTGCAGGCCTTGGGCAGGATGCAGGGATCGGGCGTCCAGACCACCTCGGCCCCCGCCGCCGCCAGTCGGTCCGAGACCCAGACCGGCGCGCTCGCCTTGTCCACCGCGACGCGCCCGCCGAGCCCGTCGAGCAGCGGCCCGAACGCCGCCGGGGCGTGCAGCCGCACCTGCGGCCCGAGCCAGTCCGCCACCTCGGGGCCGACCTTGGCCGGATCGACCACCAGATCGACCGCGCCGTCGCCGTGCAGGACGGCGAAGGCCAGCGCGACCGGCGTGCGCGCCACGTCGCCGCCGCGCAGGTTGAGCAGCCAGGCGATGGAATCGGGCAGCGTCAGCACCACGGCGGTCAGCGCCTTCTCCGTCAGCGCCCGCGCGATGTCGCCGCGCTTGTCGGCCGCGCTGCGCCCGGTCAGCGCCTCGGGCTGGACGGCCATCGCCGCGGCGGGCGGCGACGGCTGGTCCTCCCAGATCCGGTCGACCAGGTTCGCGCTGCGCCGCAGCGTGATCTGCCGCGGCTCCAGCGCCTCGGTCAGCGTCGCGATCTCGGCGGCGGTGTGCAGCCATGGGTCGAAGCCGACGCGGCCGCCGCCGGGCATCGCCTCCGCCAGCCAGTCGCCGGCCTTGGCCTCGGGCAGGTCCAGCACCCCGAACGCCGTCATGTCCGCCTCGGAGCGCACCTGCAGCCGGTAGCGGCCGTCGACGAACAGCGCCGCCTTGTCGTGGGTGACGACCGCGAAGCCCGCCGAGCCGGTGAAGCCGGTCAGCCAGGCCAGCCGCTCGTCGCGGGGCGCGACGTTTTCGCCCTGATGCGCGTCGCTGCGCGGAACCAGGAAGGCGTCGACCCCCTCCGCCGCCATCGCCGCGCGCAGCGCCGCGAGCCGCGCGGGGCCGGTGTCGGGCGTGGTGCGTCGGCGGAAATCCTGCAGCATGTCGGGGGCGCTCCGGTGGGGGTCAGCTGGTGTTTCCGACGGTTTCCCGCGCCGGTCAATACGCGGTCGGCGCGGCGGTCAGGCGCGCGCCGAACGCGGCCCGAAGATCAACCAGGCGATGAAACCCATCACCGGCAGGAACAGGATGGCGAGCACCCAGATCACCTTGCCCCCGGTGCTGGCGCGCGAGCCGACGATGGACACGATCGCCCAGACATTGAGGACCAGCAGGATGAACCCGCCGACGCCGACCACCTCGATTCGCATGTCATCCCCGTGCGCTTGCGCCGTCTCGCCCGAAGCCTAGCGCGCCCTCGCGGCGGGCGCCACATCGGCCGGGCTCAGGGCGGCGACAGACCCAGCGCCGCGACGCTGGGGTGGCGGTCGTAGTCGAGGAAGAACTCGTCGAGCTGCGGCGGCGGCACGCCGGTTCCCGACAGCATGGCGTGGGCCTGCCCGCGATGGTGGATCTGGTGCTGGAACAGATGCGCCAGCAGCGCATCGACCCGCTCGGGAACCGGATCGATGCGGTCGGTGGGCACGATCCGCTGCAGGCCCGCGGCGTCCAGCGCGTCGCAGAAGGCGATCAGCCGGCGGTCGGCGCGCGCCTGCGCCTGGCGCAGCGCGGCGGGCATGGCGATGTCGGGCGCCGGCTCGAACACCGCGCGGCCGCGGCCGCCCTGCTCCAGCGCGTCGATATAGTAGAGATCGATGACGTAGATGTGGTTCAGCGTCGCGCGCAGCGAGGGAAAGAACCCGGTGCGGCGGGCGGCGAAGCCCGCAGGGCCCAGCGCGACGCAGGCCCCGAGCAGCCGGTCGTTCGCCCAGGCGTTGTTGCGCGCCATCGCGCGGACATGCCGGGCGAGCCCGCCCGAAGGGTCGGCCGTCGTCATCGACGCGCGCCTCCGCGCCGGTGGGGGACGCGCATTGCGCTGATTGCTCGACCGTTCTGCACGCCGACCGGACCCGATCCGCTCCCAAGACACCCCCGCGGCGGCTCGGATCGACCGCGACGGCGCTGCTGCGAAGGTAGGGGGTGCGGTTTCTGCGGTCAAACGCTACCGCAGCCTCGGCGGAGGCGCGCTGTCGTCGGATCGCGAGCAGGTGGCGGGATCAGGCCGGATCCAGCCGCTGTTCGATGGCGCCGAAGATCGAATGGCCGCCGGCGTCGCGCATCTCGACGCGCAGCGCGTCGCCGAAGGCGAGGTACGGGGTCCGGGCGGCGCCGTCGCGCAGGGTCTCGGCCAGGCGCGCCTCGGCGAGGCAGCAGAAGCCGCGCCCCCCGGCGTCGAGCGCCGCGCCCGGACCGCCGCCCGCGCCGCGGTTCGACGCCGGGCCGGCGCCGACGATCGCGCCCGCCCCCAGCGCGCGGGTGCGCGCGGCGTGCACGATCAGGTCGCCGAAGTCGAAGTCCATGTCGATGCCGGCGTCGATGCGGCCGAGCGGCTGGCCGTTGACCTCGACCGTCACCACGCCGTGCAGCCGCGCCCCGTCCCAGGCGCCGCCCAGCGCCGACGGCGCGACGGCGACCGGCGCGGCGCTCGACGCCGGCTTGGACTGGTAGAAGCCGAAGCCGCGGGCCAGCTCGCCCGGAACCAGCGCGCGCAGGGTCACGTCGTTGATCAGCGTCACCAGCCGGATCGCCGCCAGCGCCGTGGCGCGGTCCGCGCCCATCGGCACGTCGCCGGTGATCACCGCCACCTCGGCCGCGAAATCGACCCCCCAGTCCGGATCGGCGAGCGCGATCGGCCGGCGCGGCGCGACAAATCCGTCGGACCCGCGCTGGTGCAGGAGCGGCTCCGCGCGCGGCGCCTCGGGCGGCGCTTCGGCATGGTTGAGATAGGCCGAGCCCGCGGCGAACTGATAGGCGCGCGGCAGCGGCGCCAGCGCCTCGCGCTCGTGGAAGCGCTGGACCGGCTGGCCGCCGGTCTCGATGCCGCGCGCGATCAGTTCGAGCTGCGGGCTCAGGCGCTCCCAGTCGTCGAGCGCCGCCTGCAGCGTCCGCGCCACATGGCGCGCGTCCGAGCAGCGGGTGAGGTCGCGCGACACGACCACCAGCCGTCCGTCGCGCGTGCCGTCTTCGAGGCTGGCCAGTTTCATGTTTTCCCCCGGGGTTTTGCCCGAGCCTAGCGCCTCGCCGCGCCGGGCGCGAGCCCCCGCGGCGCGGCG
>CAYTMB010000089.1:5778-8459 GCA_964438465.1 uncultured Rhodovulum sp.
GGCTCGAGGCGATCACGGCGGCGCTGGACGCCGCCGCCTTCGCGCCGCTGCTGCGCGTCGAGGCGCCGCCGGCGACCGACGAGCAGCTGCTGCGCGCCCATCCGGCGGCGCATCTCGCGGCGGTGGCGGCCGGCGTCCCCGCCTCGGGCTTCGCCGCGATCGACGCCGACACCTTCCTCAGCCCGGGTTCGCTGACCGCGGCGCGGCGCGCCGCCGGGGCCGCGGTGCGCGCGGTCGACATGGTCATGGCGGGGGAGGCGCGAAACGCCTTCTGCGCGGTCCGTCCGCCCGGCCACCACGCCGAGACCCTGACCGCGATGGGCTTCTGCCTGTTCGGCAACGCCGTGGTCGGCGCCCGCCACGCGCTCGACGCCCACGGGCTGGAGCGGGTCGCCATCGTCGATTTCGACGTGCACCACGGCAACGGCACCCAGGATCTGGTCTGGGACGACGCGCGCATCCTGTTCGCCTCCAGCCAGCAGATGCCGCTCTACCCCGGCAGCGGCGCCGCCTCCGAGCGCGGCGCCCACGGCCAGATCGTCAACGCGCCCCTGCCGCCCGGCGCCGGCGGGCCCGAATTCCGCGCCGCCTTCGAGCGCGGCCTGCTGCCCGCGCTCGACGCCCATGCGCCGCAGCTCATCGTGATCTCCGCGGGCTTCGACGCCCATGCCCGCGACCCGCTCGCCGGCCTCGACCTCCACGAGGACGACTTCGCCTGGGTCACCGCCCGGCTCTGCGACGCCGCCGATCGCCACGCGCAGGGCCGCATCGTCTCGACTCTGGAGGGCGGGTATGATCTTTCCGCGCTCGCCGCGTCGGTCGCGGCGCATGTGCGGGTTTTGATGGAGCGGGGAGATGGCTGAAGCCGAAGCGACGCCGGTCGGCGAGCTGAGCTTCGAGGATGCGCTGAAGGAGCTGGAGACGGTGGTGCACCGGCTCGAGTCCGGCTCGGCGCCGCTCGAGGAATCGATCGCGCTCTACGCCCGCGGCGCCGAGCTGCGCCGGCATTGCGAGGACAAGCTCAAGGCCGCCGAGGAGCGCGTGGCCCAGATCGTCCAGGGCCCCGACGGCTCGGTCGGCGCGCGCCCGCTCGACCCCACCTGAGCATGGACGCCGCCCTGCTGCAGTTCCACGCGCGGCTGAGCCAGCACGCGACGGCCACGGAGGCGACGCTCACCGCGCTGCTGCCGCCCGAGGACGCGCCGCTCGGCGAGGCGATGCGCTACGCGGTGCTGTCGGGCGGCAAGCGGCTGCGCGCCTTTCTCGCCTGCGAATCCGCGGCGCTGTTCAACGCGCCGGCGGCGCCGGCGCTGCGCGCGGCGGCGGCGGTGGAATGCCTGCACGCCTACAGCCTCGTGCATGACGACCTGCCCTGCATGGACGACGACGACCTGCGCCGCGGCCGGCCGACCGTGCATGTGAAATGGGACGACGCCACCGCGGTCCTCGTCGGCGACGCGCTGCAGACCCTCGCCTTCGAGCTGCTCGCCGCGCCGCAGGGCGGCGTCGACCCGCGCCTCCAGGTCCGGCTGATCGCCCGGCTCGCCCAGGCCGCGGGCGCCTCCGGCATGGTCGGCGGCCAGGCCCTCGACATCGCCGCCGAGACCGCCGCCGAGCCGCTCGACCTCGCGGCCATAACCGGCCTCCAGGCGCTCAAGACCGGCGCGCTGATCGTCTGGGCGGCGGAGGCCGGCGCCATCCTCGGCCGCTCCGACCCCGAGCCGATGCGCCGCTACGCCGCCGACCTCGGCCTCGCCTTCCAGATCCGCGACGACATCCTCGACGTCGAGGGCGACCCCGAGGCCGCCGGCAAGCGGCTGCGCAAGGACGCCGGCGCCGGCAAGGCCACCTTCGTCTCGCTGCTCGGGCTCGAGGGCGCGCGGCGGAAGGCGCGTGACTTGGTCGCGAGCGCATGTGACACATTGACGCCCTACGGCTCGGCGGCCGAAACCCTGCGCCAGGCGGCGGTCTTCGCCGCCGGTCGCGCGGCGTGACGGCCCGGATGGGCCGCCGGAGGACCCCATGACCGACACCCGCCCCTCGACCCCGCATCTCGACCGCATCGCCTCGCCCGCCGACCTCAACGGCCTGTCGACCGCCGAGCTGCGCGTGATCGCCGACGAGCTGCGCGCCGAGACGATCTCGGCGGTCTCGGTCACCGGCGGCCATCTCGGGGCCGGCCTCGGCGTGGTCGAGCTGTCGGTGGCGATCCACGCCGTCTTCGACACCCCGCGCGACAAGCTGATCTGGGACGTCGGCCACCAGTGCTACCCGCACAAGATCCTCACCGGCCGCCGCGACCGCATCCGCACCCTGCGCGCCGGCGGCGGCCTCTCCGGCTTCACCAAGCGCGCCGAGAGCCCCTACGACGCCTTCGGCGCGGCGCATTCCTCGACCTCGATCTCCGCGGCCCTAGGCTACGCCGTCGCCCGCGACCTCGGCGCGCCCGAGGTCGGCCATGTGATCGCGGTGATCGGCGACGGCGCGATGTCCGCCGGCATGGCCTACGAGGCGATGAACAACGCCGGGCATCTCAAGAAGCGGCTGATCGTCGTGCTCAACGACAACGAGATGTCGATCGCCCCCCCGGTCGGCGCGATGTCGAGCTACCTTGCCCGGCTCTATGCCGGCGAGCCGTTCCAGGACCTCTACTCGGTGGCCAAGGGCGCCGTCCGCCTGCT
>CAYTMB010000090.1:0-8412 GCA_964438465.1 uncultured Rhodovulum sp.
GGAGGGCGAGGGGCGCCACGCAATCCCGTCGGGTTGTAATCGGTGCGCGCCTGCCAGGGGCAGGCAGGCGCGCACCGATTTGTCGACGGACAAATCGGTGAAGCGAATGCGGCGACCGCGCGCTCCAACCTCATCCAGGTTCAGACCGATCCCAAGGCGATCAGCCGAGCCCGTAAGAAACCGCCGCGCGCCGTTAGCCGGCCGCCGGCGCGTCGGTGAAAACCGCCAGCTGGGCGTCGAAGGCGCGCTGGAAGGCGGGCCGCGCTTCGCCGCGGGCGACATAGGCCGAGAGGTTCGGATGCTCCTCCAGCATGCCCGATCCCTGCAGCCTGCGCAGCACCGTCACCATCAGCAGGTCGCCGGCGCTGAACGCGCCGTCCAGCCAGTCGGCGTCGCCGAGCCGGGCGGAAAGATCGCCCAGCCGCTTGCGGATGCCGTCCTCGAGGACACGCTGGCGCTGCGCGAACCAGGGCTCGTCGCGCTCGAGGATCCGGGCGAGGTCGCGCTCGAAGATCGGCGGCTCCATCGTGTTGAGCGCGGCGAACATCCACATGATCGCGCGCGCCCGGGCGTTGGCGTCGTCCGGCAGCAGGCCGGCATGGCGCTCCGCGACATGGAGCACGATCGCCCCCGACTCGAACAGCGCGAGATCGCCGTCCTCATAGGTCGGGATCTGCCCGAAAGGCTGCAGCGCCCGATGCGCTGGCTGCTTCATCGCGGCGAACGACACCAGGCGAACGTCGTAGGGCTGGCCCGCCTCTTCGAGCGCCCAGCGCACGCGCATGTCCCGCGCCAGACCCCGGCCGCGGTCGGGCGACCGTTCGAAGGCGGTGATGGTGGCGGTCATCGGCAGGCTCCCGGTCGCAACTGTTCAGGCAGTTCGTCCGCTTGAGCATACCAACCGGTCGGTACGATATCAAGCGATGGAACCGGCGGCGTCTGCGAGGAGGCGGCGAAGGCCGCCGCCGCCGCGCACGATGGACAGCCCCGCGGCGGGTTTGCTAGGTCCGTGGGGTCAAGACCGGGCGGGCGAAAGAGCGGAC
Organism: uncultured Rhodovulum sp.; assembly: GCA_964438465.1. GTDB lineage: Bacteria > Pseudomonadota > Alphaproteobacteria > Rhodobacterales > Rhodobacteraceae > Amaricoccus. The sequence continues at coordinate 1,044 of CAYTMB010000090.1, forward strand.
CATGATCCTCGGCATCGGCGCGGACCTCGCCAACATCGAGCGCATCGAGCGCACCGTCGCCCGCTTCGGCGCGCGCTTCCTCGACCGGGTGTTCACCGAGACCGAACAGCGCACCGCCGAGCGCCGGGCGCAGCGGATCGCGACCTACGCCAAGCGCTGGGCGGCCAAGGAGGCCTGCTCCAAGGCGCTCGGCACCGGCCTGCGCATGGGCATCGCCTGGAAGGACATGGGGGTCTTGAACCGCCGCGGCGGTCAGCCCTTCATGCGGCTGACCGGCTGGGCCGACGCCCGGCTCGCCGAGATCACCCCGGCGGGGATGCGCGCGATCATCCATCTCACCCTGACCGACGACCACCCCTGGGCGCAGGCCTTCGTGGTGATCGAGGCCCTCCCGCTCGACCAGCCCGGCCTGCTCCTGCCCGAGGCCGAGGACCACCGCCCCCGCGCCTGAGGCCTCCGCCCGCCGCCGGCCTGAAGCAGGCCGCCGCCGGCCGGACCCGGGCGCCGCGTCGAGGTCGCGCCGCTTGCCCCGTTCCGCCCGCGGCGCGCTGCGACGCCGCGCGCGTGGCGCCGGGGGACCGGCCCGACCCGGGGGATGCGCGGCCGGCCCGGGGTTAACCTTGCATCAGCGATTCAGTATTTGAATGATTTCATGATGTTGCCGAATATTCACGCTGAATAGAGGGCGGTTGCGGACCGCGGCCTCCCCCGCGACCGTGACCGGGCTCGCCTTGACACCCCGGGGGCCAGCGGCGACAAGGCGGGCTCATCGGACGGGCGAGGCCGGCATGGCGACCAAGAGCAAGACCAAGGGCGGCGCCCTCGAGCTGATCAAGACCATCGTCTACGCCCTGCTGCTCGCCGGGGTGATCCGGACGCTGTTCTTCCAGCCGTTCTGGATCCCCTCGGGCTCGATGAAGCCGACCCTGCTGATCGGCGACTTCCTCTTCGTCAACAAGATGGCCTACGGCTATTCCCGCCACTCCTGCCCGTTCTCTATGTGCCCGTTCTCCGGCCGCATCCTCGCCAGCGAGCCCGACCGTGGCGACGTGGTGGTGTTCAAGCACCCCTCCAACGGCACCGACTACATCAAGCGGCTGATCGGCTTGCCCGGCGACACCGTCGAGATGCGGGGCGGGACGCTGATCATCAACGGCGCGCCGGTCCCCCGGGAGGCCGCCGGCCTCTTCGTCGAGACCAACGAGCCCCAGGGCCCGATGGGCGGCCTGCCGCGCTGCATGAACGGCCCGGTCGCCATCGGCGCGCCCTGCGACGCCGAGATGTCCTGGGAGACCCTGCCCGACGGCCCGCGCCATCTCGTGCTCGACATCGAGGACGGCCCCGCCGACAACGTCGGCCCGTTCACCGTGCCGGCGGGCGAGTACTTCTTCATGGGCGACAACCGCGACAACTCGATGGACAGCCGCTTCTCGCGCTCGGCCTTCGGGGTGGGGACGGTGCCGTTCGAGAACTTCGTCGGCCGGGCGGACCGGGTGATCTTCTCCTCGGCCGGCGCCTCGATGCTCTATCTCTGGACCTGGCGGCCCGACCGTTTCTTCGTGAGCGTCGAGTGAAGCTCAGCCGGCCGCTGACCGACGCGAGCGCCCGGCTGGGCCACGCCTTCGCCCGGCCCGAACTGCTCGTCGAGGCGCTGACCCATCCGTCGATGGGCGGCGGCGCGCACAACCAGCGGCTCGAATTCCTCGGCGACCGCGTGCTCGGGCTCGTCATCGCCGAGGCGCTGCTCAGCCAGGACCCGGGCGCCAGCGAGGGCGACCTCGCGCCGCGCCTCAACGCGCTGGTCCGCAAGGAGACCTGCGCCGAGGTGGCCGAGGCGGTCGAGCTGGGCGCGGCGCTGCGGCTGGGCCGCTCCGAGATGCTGTCGGGCGGGCGGCGCAAGGCCGCGGTGCTCGGCGACGCGCTCGAGGCGGTGATCGCCGCGGTCTATCTCGACGCCGGGCTCCCGGCGGCGCGGGCGCTGATCCTGCGGCTCTGGGGCGCGCGCGTCGCCGAGGCCCGGGCGCAGGCCGCCGACGCCAAGACCGCGTTGCAGGACTGGGCCCAGGCCCGTGGCCAGCGCCCGCCCGACTACGTCGACCTCGACCGCGAGGGGCCGGACCACGCGCCGGTGTTCTCGGTCGAGGCCCGGCTCGGCGACGGCCGGGCGGCGCAGGGCCGGGCCGCCTCGAAACGCGCGGCCCAGCAGCGCGCCGCCGAGGCGCTGCTGGCGCAACTGGAGGGCGAGGCGTGAGCGAGACGGAAACCCGCTGCGGGATGGTGGCGCTGATCGGCGAGCCGAACGCCGGCAAGTCGACGCTGATGAACCGCATGGTCGGGGCCAAGATCTCGATCGTCACCCACAAGGTCCAGACCACCCGTGCGCGGATCCGCGGCATCGCGCTGGAGGGGCCGGCGCAGCTCGTGTTCGTCGACACGCCGGGGCTGTTCCGGCCGCGGCGCCGGCTCGACCGGGCGATGGTGAAGGCGGCCTGGGGCGGGGCCGCCGACGCCGACGTGGTGGTGCTGCTGATCGAGGCGCAGCGCGGGCGGACCGAGGGCGTGCGGGCGATCCTCGAGGCGCTGGACGGCCAGCTGCCCGCCCGGACGCCGCTGGCGCTCGCGATCAACAAGATCGACCGGCTGCCGGCCGAGAAGCTGCTGGCGCTCAGCGCGGAGATGAACGCGGCGCGGGACTTCGCGGCGACCTTCATGATCTCGGCCGAGAAGGGCTACGGGGTGGACGACCTGCGCCGCTGGCTGGCCGAGCGGGTCCCGGCCGGGCCCTGGCTCTACCCGGAGGACCAGATCGCGGACGCCTCGCTGCGCTCGATCGCGGCGGAGATGACCCGCGAGAAGCTGACGCTGCGGCTGCACCAGGAACTGCCCTACGAGCTGACGGTCGAGACCGAGGGCTGGGAGGAGAGGAAGGACGGCTCGGTCAAGATCGACCAGGTGGTCTACGTCGCCCGCGACGGCCACAAGGGCATCACGCTGGGGCCGAAGGGCGAGACGATCAAGGCCGTGGGCAAGGCCGCGCGCGAGGAGATCGCGGCGTTCCTCGGGCGGGAGGCGCATCTGTTCCTGACCGTCAAGGTCCGGCCGAACTGGCTCGACGAGGCCGAGCGCTACGGCGAGATGGGGCTGGAGTTCCCCAGGGGCGAATGACGATGGAGCCGCGGCTGACGGCCGGGTTCTGGGTCGCGGCCTACCTCAACCGGCTGCGGCTGGCGGGGATCCCGGCCTTCGTGACGGCGCGGGGGGATGCGACGGCGGGGGCGGTCATCGTCAAGGTGAACCGGCTGGACGGCGCGGCGCGGGCGTTCCAGCGCAGCTTCGATCCGATGAGCGGGGACCGGGTCTGGACGGTGCTGGCCGAGGGTCCGGAGGCGGAGGTCGATGCGGCGCTGGTCCGGCAGCGGGGCTATGATCCGGACCTCTGGCTGATCGAGGTCGAGGACCGCGCCGGGCGCAGCCTGCTGGACGAGGCGGGGCTCGCCTGAGGGGCGTAACAGCGTGTTACATGGGTCAAGTTACTGGAATTGTTTTAATTTTGAACCGTTGATGATTTGTGTGCGGAGTGGCGGCGGGTCGGGCGGAGGGCGCGGCGGTCGCCGCGCGGCGGCGTTTGCCGCCACAAGGAGCGCGCAGGTGCGCGCGAGTCTTTTTGCCGGGCCTGCGCGCGTTCGCGCAGGCCGACTGCTCTCCAGGTTAGCAAACCTGAATGAAACCCGGGGTGGCGCATGTGCGGCCGGCGGGGGCCGGGACCCGGTGGCGCAAGCGCCGCGGTGCAGCGCGCCGCGGGCGCGGCGCGGCGGCCTGTGCTGCGCCGCCGCGGCGCATGGGTTCGGCCGGGCCCGGGCGGACGGGCGGCGGTCGCCGCGGCGGGGGGGCTGATGGACTGGCGCGACGAGGGGCTGCTGGTCTCGGTGCGGCGGCACGGCGAGAGCGCCGCGATCGTCGAGGTCTTCACCGAGCTGCACGGCCGCCACGCCGGGGTGGTGCGCGGCGGCGGCTCGCGGCGCTGGACGCCGATCCTGCAGCCGGGCGCCCGGCTGAGCCTCGACTGGTCGGCGCGGCTGGAGGACCATATCGGGCATTTCCGCGTCGATCCGATCGACACGCCGCTGGCCGCGGTGCTGGCCGACCGCGCGGCGCTGGCCGCGCTCGGCAGCGTCGTGGCGCTGATCGCCGTCGCGCTGCCCGAGCGTGCCGCGCATCCGGAGCTCTATGCCGCCACGCGCGATCTGGTGGCGGGGCTGGGGCGCGATCCGGGCTGGCGCGCGGGCTATGCGCGCTGGGAGCTGCGGCTGCTGGCCGAGCTCGGCTTCGGCCTCGACCTGTCGGAATGCGCGGTGACCGGCGCCACCGCGGATCTGGCCTGGGTCTCGCCGAAGTCGGGGCGGGCGGTCAGCGCCGCCGCGGGCGAGCCCTGGGCCGGCCGGCTGCTGGCGCTGCCGGCGTTCCTGCGCGCGGAGGCTGGCGCGGCCGCGGAGCCGGGCGCGCTGGCCGAGGCGCTGGCGCTGACCGGACACTTCCTCGAGACCCGGCTTGCGCCGACGCTGCCGCGCGAGGCGCTGCCGGCGGCGCGCGCGCGGGCGGTCGCGGCGCTGTCGCGCGATGCGGGCGTCAGGGCGCCCTGACCGTGGGCGGCGGTCCGCCGGGAACCGCTCCCTGCAGCCGTCGGCGCCCGCTTGCGCGGGGCGAGGCAAGCTTATGAAAAGGCGCCATTTTCGGTGGATGGAATCGGGCTGGAAAGCGGCTGGAAACCGGCTTGCCACTTTTTCAGGGTTCGGGAAGGCTTCGGCGCGAGTCGGGGCCCGGGCCGTTGGCGTCAGAGAGCGCGCTGGGGCGGCCGGACGGGTTTGCGCTTGTGCCGCCGCACGCTCCACCAGCGGCGCACCCGGATCAGCGTGGCCGAGACGCGCGGCCGCAGGCGCGGAATGTCGACGGCGAGCAGCATCAGCCCGGCGGGAAGCATCCAGAAACCGAGCACCGGCAGGAAGGAGAGCAGGCCGCCGAGGATCAGCAGGATGGCCACCGGGACGCGCACCAGCCGCATCCGGCTCTGCAGCAGCGCGTCGACCGGGCCGCGTGGCACGGGCGTGTTGCGGACGAGCGCGTCGAACTGCCGGCGGAGGCGGTTCTCGTGCTTCCTTGCATGTCTCGACATTGTCCCGCCCCGATTCGCTGCACTCACACTGGGCCCGCGGCAGGGCGCAATCAATGGCCCCGTGGCCTCGAACCGCCCGATCATCGCGAAGAAGGCGTAAAGAGTTCGCGAACGTCTTTGCGCGCAATGGCGGAAAATGCGCCGCATTATTTCCTGGACCGTTGAGATTGTCGTGAGACACTGCGGGCAGACTGGCTGACGGAGGCGGGTTCGGGAGGGCGCGCGCGATGCACAGACTGCTTGGAGGCGCCGCGGCGCTGCTGCGCGACGAGGACGGCGCCACGGCGATCGAATACGCGCTTCTGGCCGCGCTGATCGCGGGCGGGCTGATCGGCATCGTCGGCCCGCTCGGCCAGACGGTCCGCGAGGGCTATGTCGCGGTCGGCGCCGAGCTGGAGGCGGCGCAGATCGCGCAGCAGCAGTAGGCTCAGACGCGCACGAAGCGCAGCGCGACGCCGCCGGGGCCGGTGAGGGTCAGGCCGTCGTCGCCGATCGCCGCATGGGTCACCGCGCCGAGCGCCGCGAAGAACGCGGTCTCGGCGGCGAGCTCGGGGCAGGCCATCCGGGTGGCGGCGGCCGGCGCGAAGGTGAGATCCGGCCAGCGGCCCGAATAGGGCGCCGTGAAGCGGTTGCACGGCGCCTGGCCGGTGACGCGGCCATCCTCGGTCAGCGTGGCGGTGACCCCGCCGGGGGCGGGCGCGCCGTTCATCTCGACCAGTCGCCAGTCGGTGCCAGGCAGCAGCCAGTTCCCTTCGGTCACCGCCGCCCCTTCGGGTTCGGCGTCGGGCGCTGCGGGGGCGCAGGCGGCGAGCAGGGCGAGGGCGGCGGCGGCGCAGGCGGTTCGGATCAATTGCGGCTCTCCAGCAGGCGACGGGCGATGACCTGGGCCTGGATCTCGGCGGCGCCCTCGAAGATCGAGAGGATGCGCGCGTCGCATAGCACGCGGGAGATCGCGTATTCCAGCGCGAAGCCGTTGCCGCCGTGGATCTGCAGCGCGGTGTCGGCGTTGGACCAGGCGATGCGGGCGCCGAGCAGCTTGGCCATGCCGGCCTCGAGGTCGCAGCGCCGGCCCTCGTCCTTCTCGCGGGCGGCGAAGTAGCTGAGCTGGCGGGCGATCATGATCTCGACCGCCATCATCGCGATCTTGCCGTAGACCCGGGGGAAGGCGATCAGGGCCTTGCCGAACTGCCTGCGGTCCTGGGCGTAGCGCAGCGCCAGCTCCAGCGCGCATTGCGCGACGCCGATGGCGCGGGCGGCGGTCTGGATGCGGGCGGACTCGAAGGTCTGCATCAGCTGCTTGAAGCCCTGGCCCTCGACGCCGCCGAGCAGGTTCGCCGTCGCGACGCGGAAGCCGTCGAAGCCGAGCTCGTATTCCTTCATGCCGCGGTAGCCGAGCACCTCGATCTCGCCGCCGGTCATGCCGGGGGCGGGGAAGGGGTCTTCCACCGTTCCGCGAGGTTTCTCCGCCAGCAGCATGGAAAGGCCGGAATAATCCGAGGTGGCGGGGTCGGTGCGCACCAGCATGGTCATCACGTCGGTGCGGGCGGCGTGGGTGATCCAGGTCTTGTTCCCGGTGACGACGTAGTCGTCGCCGTCGCGGGTCGCGCGGGTGCGCAGCGAGCCGAGGTCGGAGCCGGTGTTGGGCTCGGTGAAGACCGCGGTCGGCAGGATCTCGGCGGTGGCGATCTTCGGCAGCCAGTGGCGCTTCTGCGCCTCGGTGCCGCCGTTCAGGATCAGCTCGGCGGCGATCTCGGAGCGGGTGCCAAGGCTCCCGACGCCGATGTAGCCGCGCGACAGCTCCTCGGAGACGACGCACATCGCGGTCTTGGACATGCCCGAGCCGCCGTATTCCTCGGGGATGGTCAGGCCGAAGACGCCGAGCTCGCCCATCTCCTGAAGGATCGCCATCGGGATCAACTCGTCCTTCAGGTGCCACTCGTGGGCAAAGGGCGCGACCTTGTCGTCGGCGAAGCGGCGGAACTGGTCGCGGATCATCTCGTAGTCGTGGCCGAGCCCGGTGGCGCCGTAGCTGGCCGCGGCGCCCTGCGCGAGCATCAGCGCGACGAGGCGGGCGCGGGCGGCGTCGGTGTTGCCGGCCGCGGTCAGCGTCTCGACCGCGGGGGTGCGGAAGGCCCGGCGGTCCGCGGCGGTCAGGCCGGCGTCCTGGGGGCGGGCCATCTCGTTCTGCGACATCGGGAT
>CAYTMB010000091.1:0-8357 GCA_964438465.1 uncultured Rhodovulum sp.
CCTGACCGCCAGGCGTCAATATCCCAAACGGGATATTACGGATCGCGGCGTCGCCTGTCCGCCCGGCTTGGCGGCGAATCGCGGCCAGGTCTCGACCCCGGCGAAAAGACATCGACAAATGAAGGGGACAGCCGGGGGCAAGGGGAGCGTCCTGCGGCCAGATGCGACCGGAACGCCATCGCGCGGCGGACCGCGCGCCCGGGAGATTCGGGCGGAGATTCGGGCGGAGATCGCGGCCCCGGCCGGCGGCGCGGCGCGCTCCGGCGGGCGGGCCGCCGCCGGTCCCGAGCCGGGCGCTCCGCCCTCAGGCGAGGCCGGTCGCGCCCCGCTCGGGGACCGGGGCCTTGACGCCGGCCCGGGCCAGCGTGCGCTCGAGCAGCTGGGTGTAAATCGGCCGGCCGCCGCTCCACTGCGCGACCAGGTCGGAGGTGACGCAGGTGACCATCAGCGGCAGGGCGAGCGCGTAGGAGCCGGTCAGCTCCAGCGTCAGCGCGACGCCCACGATCGGCGCGCGCACCGAGGCGGTGAACAGCCCGCCCATGGCGGCGATCGCGAAGGCCAGCGGCGCGAAGCCGGCCTCGGGCAGCGCCAGCTGCGCCGCCCCGCCGAAGGCTAGCCCGACGCAGACCGCGAGCGTGAGGATCGGCGCGAAGATGCCGCCCGGAACCCCGCTCGAATAGCTGCCGACCATGGTCAGGAAGCGCAGGAGCGCCAGCCCCAGCAGCGCGCTCAGGCCGAGGTTCTCGGTGACGAGCTTCAGGATCACGCTCTCGCCGCCGGTCACGGCCTGGGGCGCCAGCACGAACAGGGCGCCGGCGATCAGCCCGACCGCCGCGGGATAGACGTAGGGCGCGCGCTTCTGGCTGCGTTCGGCGAAGTCCACCGCCCGCAGGATGCTCGCGTTCAGCGCCGCGCCCAGCACCCCGAGGACGACCCCGAGCAGCAGGAAGGCCGGCAGCATCGCCAGCGGCGCGGGCCCGGCCGACAGCGTCAGATCCGGCGCGGTGCCGCCGACCATCTCGGTGACCACCGTCGAGGCGATCGCCGCGACGATGACCCCCATGTAGGTGCGGAAGGTGTAAGGGAATTCCTTGTGCGTCTCCTCGACGACGAACAGCACCGCGGCCAGCGGCGCGTTGAAGGCGCAGGCGAGGCCCGCCGCCGCGCCGCCCGCCAGCAGGCCGCGCCGCTCCAGCTCGCTGGTGCGGAAGAACTTCGCCACCGCCGCCGAGATCGACGCGCCGATATGGATCGTCGGCCCCTCGCGGCCGAGCACCAGCCCGGACGAGATCGCGATGACGCCGGCGACGAACTTGACCGGCAGCACCCGCCGCCAGCGCACGACCCGCAGGCCCTCCATCGCGCCCTCGATCTCCTGGACGCCGCTGCCGCCGGCCTCGGGCGCGAAGCGGCGCACCATCATGACCGACGCCACGGTGCAGATCAGCGTGACGCCGGCCGCCGCGCCCACCAGCGCCCAGCCTTCGACGACCTGCCCCAGCCATTGCGGCCAGACGATCAGCCGGTTGATCAGCAGGTGGAAGATCGAGCCGACGAGACCCGCCAGCGCGCCCGCCATCAGCGCGAGCGCGACAAACCTGATCTCGCCCCGCGGATCGCCCGGGCGGCCCTGGGCCAGCAGATCGTCTTCCATGCGCCTCTCGATGGCTGTGGCGGCGGGTCGGGCGATCCCCGATCGCTGCGCGGCGGGCCCGTCCCGCGCGGTTGCGGGCGACCATGCTTCGCCGGGCTGGCGGGGGTCAAGTGACCTCGGCTTCGGCTGCGGGCGCAATCCGCGCCCGCAGCCGACGGCGCGAACTTGCGGGTTGCGACGCAAGGCGATAGGCCTCGCAGCTCATGAACGCGGGCGCGAAAACCGATTGCAGGGCATTCTGAAACGCGCCGGGCGGGCCGGTCTCCCGCTACGGGACGGCGGTTGCGGCGGCCTGTGCGCCGGCGCGGCCTGACATGCGTCCCGTCGTCATCGCCGGCCCCACGGCCAGCGGCAAATCCGCGCTGGCGCTGGCCATCGCCGAGCGCGACGGCGGCTGGGTCATCAACGCCGACGCGCTGCAGGTCTATTCCTGCTGGCGGGTGCTGACCGCGCGGCCCGACGCCTCCGCCTGCGCGCGCGCGCCGCACCGGCTCTACGGCCATGTCGGCTGCGACGCCGAATATTCGGTCGGGCACTGGCTGCGCGAGGTGGGCCCGGCGATCGCCGCCGCGCGCGCCGCCGGCGCGCGCCCGGTCATCGTCGGCGGCACCGGCCTCTACCTCAGCGCCCTGACGACGGGCCTCGACGCCGTGCCGCCGATCCCGGCCGAGGTGCGCGCCCGGTCGGAGGCGGCGCTGCGCGCCGGCCGGCTCGGCGCGCTGATCGACGATCTCGCCCGCGGCGATCCCGCCACGCTGGCCCGGATCGACCGGGGCAACCCGCGGCGGGTCCAGCGCGCCTGGGAGGTTCTGACCGCCACCGGCCGCGGCCTCGCGGACTGGCGCGCGGTCAAGGCGGCGCCGGTCCTGCCGGCGCGCGACGCGGTCCTCGTCAAGCTGACGCCGGAAACCTCAATGCTGAACAACGGCATCTCGCTGAGATTTCATGCGATGGTCGAGCGCGGCGGCCTCGAGGAAGCCGCCCGCTTCCGCGCCGCCGGCCTCGACCCCGGCCTGCCGGCCGGCCGCGCGCTCGGCGCGGCCGAGCTGATCGCCCATCTCGACGGCGCCCTGTCGCTGTCCGAAGCGGTCGCGCGATCCGTCGTCGCGACGCGGCGCTACGCCAAGCGCCAGCGCACCTGGTTGCGCAGCCGCATGTCCGACTGGACCGACCTCGACGCCGGCGCGGACCTTCTGGCCCAGATCCCGCGCAGCTAGGACGATATCCAACCGGACGGGGTCGCCCGGCGACCCGGATGTCGCGACAGATCGGCCCGGGGTTCGGGGTGACATGGCGCGAAAACCGCCGGCTTGGGCGGATCCGCGGCAAGCGACTGAAAAGGCGTCATTTTCTCTGGCTGGAATCGGGCTGGAAAGCGGCTGGAATCCGGCTTGCCACTTTTTCAGGATTCGGGAAGGCTTCGGCCCGGGTCGGGCGTTCGGGCCGTTGGCGTCGGGACTCCGGAGCGGGCGCGCCGGCTCTGCCGGATCGGGCCTGCGCCAGGCCGCGATCCGCCCCGCCGAACCACCTTTCGATCGGGTTAACGCGGCGGGGCTTTATCGTTATATATCAAGGGGATAACCCGGCGTAACATGTTGTGACGCCGGCGCTAGATCGCCTGATACCGGCTCCGGTCGCGCTCGGACCAGCGCACCGCGACGCGGTAGCCGGCGTCGGTCTGGACCTCCGAGCGGACCAGCTTGTGGTCGAACAGCCAGGCCCGCTGGCGGCCCTGGTCGAACCCCAGCGTGATCGTCTCGTCCTGCGTCGGATCGGCCAGCTCGTCGGCGACCAGCCCGCGCAGCGCATCGAGCCCCTGCCCCGTCAGCGCCGAGATCGCCACCGCCCGCGGCGTCCGCGCCGCGATCGCGCGCAGCGCCTCGGCCTCCTCGGCCGGCAGCGTGTCGACCTTGTTCCAGACCTCGATCATCCGCGCCTCGTCCTCGGTCCCGAGCCCGAGCGCGCCGAGGATCTCGCGCACGTTCGCGGCCTGGATCGCGCTCTCGGGATGGGCGATGTCGCGGACATGCAGGATCAGGTCCGCGTCCAGCACCTCCTCCAGCGTCGCGCGGAACGCCGCCACCAGCTGCGTCGGCAGGTCCGAGATGAACCCGACCGTATCGGACAGGATCACCCGCTTGCCCGGCGCGATCTCGACCGCGCGCATCGTCGGATCGAGCGTCGCGAACAGCATGTCCCGGGCCAGCACATCCGCGCCGGTCAGCCGGTTGAACAGCGTCGACTTGCCCGCATTGGTGTAGCCCACCAGCGCCACCGTCGGATAGTCCGAGCGCCTGCGCGCCGCCCGGTGCTGGCCGCGCGTGCGCACGGATTTCGCGAGCGCCTCCTTGATCCGGTCGATCCGCTCGTCCAGCGCCCGGCGGTCCGCCTCGATCTGGGTCTCGCCCGGCCCGCCGAGGAAACCGAAGCCGCCGCGCTGGCGTTCCAGATGGGTCCAGGACCGCACCAGCCGCGACTTCTGATAGCTCAGATGCGCCAGCTCGACCTGTAGCACGCCCTCGCGCGTCTGCGCGCGCTCGCCGAAGATCTCGAGGATCAGCCCGGTGCGGTCCAGCACCTTGGCCTTCCACGCCCGCTCGAGGTTGCGCTGCTGCACCGGCGACAGCGGCCCGTCGATGATGACCAGCCCGACCTCGGCCTCGGCCACCGCTGCCGCGATCTCCTCGACCTTGCCGCTGCCGAACAGCGTGCCGGCGCGCCGGCGCGGCACCGGCGCGATCCGGGCGTCGACCACGTCGAGGCCGAGCGCCCCCGCAAGGCTCACCGCCTCCGAGAGCGCATCGGCCGGCGCGCGCGCGCCCGCGGACTTCGACAGGACGGGATGCAGGACGAGGGTCCGCATCCCCGCATCGGGATCAGTTATCTTCGGCCTCGTAGAGCGTGATCGGCTGCGACGGCATCACCGTCGAGATCGCGTGCTTGTACACCAGCTGGGACTGGCCGTCACGCCGCAGCAGCACGCAAAAATTGTCGAACCAGGTGATCACGCCCTGAAGCTTGACGCCGTTCATCAGGAAGATCGTGACCGGGACCTTGGCCTTGCGCACATTGTTGAGAAAGGCGTCTTGCAGGTTCTGTTTGCTTTCGGCAGCCATTTTTTCAGCCTTAAGTTGTATGAGCCGCCCAAGTCGCGACCGATGTTGTTATTGGCTGACACTATGGGCGCGCCGGCGGTTCATTTCCAGATCACGCCGGCAGAATTTTGCCGCATTGCGCGCATTCGTCCGAAAGTGATGCATTTGCGTCCGACATCGCGCAGGAAGGCGGCGCATCGCGTTCACCGCCAGAACGCCGGATTGAACAGCGCGATCAGCACCAGCGCCTCGATGCGCCCGACGATCATCGCCACGCAGAGGATCGCCCGCGCCGCGCCGGTCAGGTCGTCGTAGCCCAGCCCGTCGCCCAGCGTCCGGATCGCCGGCCCCGTGGTCGTCAGCCCGGAGACGGCTAGCGCGAGGCTCTGGTCGAAGGTGAGGCCGGTGGCCGTGAGCAGGAGCATCACCCCCGCGATCGAGATCAGGAACAGCATCAGGAACACGAAGGCGACCCGCGCCCCGCGCACGGTGATCAGGCTGTCGCCCTGCCCCCGCGCCCAGACGCTCGACGGATGGATCAGCACGTCCATCTCGCGCAGGCCGTGGCGGTAGAGCGCAAACAGCCGCAGCAGCTTGACGCCGCCGGCGGTGGTGGCGATGCCGCCGCCCATGATCGCCACCGCGAGCAGGATCACCCCCGGCGCCGGCAGGTGGGACCACAGCTGCATCGTGCGCCAGTCATGGCTCTCGAAACCGGTGGTGGTCAGGAACGACAGCAGGGTGAACAGGCTGCCCCAGACCGCGCGGGCGGCGGCGGCGATGTTGTCCTGCCGGTCGATCTCGCTCGCGCCGAGAAAGCTGCGCAGGAACAAGAGCAGCGTGACCCCCAGCACCGAGATCAGCATCAGCCGCAGCTGCGGATCCGCCAGCGCCGTCCGCGCCCGCCGCGGGTCGAAGGTCAGGAAGCGGTGCGAGACCGCCGCGAGCAGGAAGACCGCCATCGCCATCTCGCCCAGCATCCCCGAGCGCGCGCCCTCGAGGCCGCCGACCGGCGAGACGCCGCTGGTCGACAGGATCGCCATCGCGTGGCAGGTCGCGATGAACGGGCGATCCCCCGCCCCGATCAGCACGAGCGCGAGCAGGCCGGTGAAGACGGCGTAGACCGGCGCGATCTCGCGGCCGGTTCGCAGCACCCGCGCGGTGGTCTCCTCGACCGTGCCGCCGCGCCGGCCCATCATTCCGGAGCTGTCGCGCTCGCCGACCTCGAAGCCGCCGAGATTGAGCGGCGCCAGCACCGCGAAGGCGGCGATCAGGATCATCAGCCCGCCGCACCAGCCGATCAGCGCGCGCCACAGATGCAGCGGCTCGGGCAGCAGCCGCGGGTCCGGGAACAGCGTCGCCCCGGTGGTGGTCAGGCTCGACAGCATCTCGAAATAGGCGCCGCCCATGCCCAGCCCGGGGACGAGCTGGGCCAGCGGCGCTGCGAGCATCGCCGGCAGGACGACATAGGCCAGCAGCAAGGTCGTCAGGAAGTAGCGCGGGGCGTTGCGCGGCCGGCGATTGGCCAGCGCCAACCCGATGATGACGGCGAGGACCGCGAAGAACAGCCCGTGATACAGGAACGTGCGCCCGATCAGCCAGTTCTCCAGCCGCGCCGCATGCAGCGCCGGGATCGTCATCAGCCCCGAGGCGATCAGCATCAGGACCACGAGAGCCGGGAACTGGCGCAGCGTTCCCATCGCGTCAGAAGAAGTCCAGGCCCACCTGGAACAGCCGCTCGACCTCGGCGACCGATTCCCGCAGCGCGAAGATGGTCAGCACGTCGCCCTCGCCGATCCGGGTGTCGCCCTTCGGCGCGATGATCCGGTCGCCGGTCTTGATCAGCCCGATCAGCGCCCCGGCCGGAACCTCGGCCTCGCGGACGGTCCTGCCGGCGATCGCCGAGGTCGACAGCACCTGCGCCTCGATGACCTCGGCCTCGCCGTCGCCGATCGCGTAGACCGACCGGATGCGGCCGTGGCGGACGTAGCGCAGGATCGAGGAGACCGTGGTCGCCCGCGGGTTGACGTAGGCGTCGATCCCCATCGGCGCGATCAGCCCGATCAGCGAGGGGTCGTTGACCAGCGCCACCACCATCCCGGCGCCCTCGGTCTTGGCCCGGACGCAGGCGAGGATATTGGCCTTGTCGTCGTCGGTCAGCGCCAGCACCGCGTCCATGTTCGCGACATTGGCCTCGTCGAGCAGTTCGAGGTCGAGGCCGTCGCCGTGCAGCACGACGGTGCGCTTCAGCGCGTCGGCGACCGCCTCGGCGCGCTCGCGGTCGCGCTCGATGATCTTCACCCGGATCTTGCGCTTGTCGGCCTCCAGCTTCTGCGCGACGTTCAGCCCGATGTTGCCGCCGCCGACGATCAGCGCGCGGCGGACCTGCAGGTGGGTCTTGCCGAACACCTCCATCACCCGGGCGACGTCGGGCGTGGCGGCGATGACGTAGATCTGGTCCTCGGCGTAGAGCTGGTCCTCGGGCGCCGGCACGAACATCCGCTCGCCGCGGCGCACGCCGACCACCACGATCCGCAGCGTCGAGAACAGCTCGGACAGCTGGCGCAGCGGCGTGTTCAGCACCGCGCAGGCGGCGTCGAGGGTGATGCCGATCAGCTGCGCATCGCCGTCGAGAAAGCCGCCGATGTCGAAGGCGGCCGGCGCCGCGAGGCGCTGCATCACCGCATCCGCGACCGCGTATTCCGGCGAGATCACCACGTCGATCGGCAGCGCGTCGGTGCGGTAGAGGTCGGAGTAGATCGCCGTCAGATAGGCCTGGCTGCGCAGCCGCGCGATCTTGCGCGGCACCGAGAAGATGGTGTGCGCGACCTCGCAGATCACCATGTTGACCTCGTCGGACTGGGTCGCGGCGATCACCATGTCGGCGTCGCGGGCGCCGGCGCGCTCCAGCACGTCGGGGTGCGAGGCGAAGCCGGCGACGCCGCTGACGTCGTAGGCCTCGGTGATCCGGCGCACCAGGCCGGGGTTGGTGTCGATGATGGTGACGCGGTTGCCGCCTTCCTCGCGCGCGAGATGGCGCGCGATCTGGCCGCCGACCTGCCCCGCGCCGCAGACGATGATCTTCATGCCCTGTCCCGACTGGCGGCGGCGCCGCCCGAAAGGCGTCCCACGTTGGGACGCTGATCAACCCGTTGATTTTGTTCGATCAAGTCGTTAACGACAGAGTTATCCACAGGGCGCCGCCCGGCCGGCTCCAGGCCGTTCGCCCGGCGCCGGCGTCAGACGCGCTCTTCTTCGGCGTCCTCGGCGCGGCCGCTGCGCCCGGCGGAGATGACGTTCAGCGACTTCAGCTTGCGATGCAAGGCCGAACGCTCCATGCCGACGAACGACGCCGTGCGCGAGATGTTGCCGCCGAACCGGTTGATCTGGGCCATCAGATACTCGCGCTCGAACACCTCGCGGGCCTCGCGCAGCGCGAGGCCCGCGAAGGCCGCGCCGAGCATCGCGCCCGCCGAGGCGCCCGAGGCCGGGGCCTCGGCGACCAGCTCCTCGGGCTCGATCGGTCCCTGGTTCGAACCGAGGATCAGCGTGCGCTCCAGCGTGTTGCGCAGCTGGCGCACGTTGCCCGGCCAGCGCAG
Organism: uncultured Rhodovulum sp.; assembly: GCA_964438465.1. Classification (GTDB taxonomy): domain Bacteria; phylum Pseudomonadota; class Alphaproteobacteria; order Rhodobacterales; family Rhodobacteraceae; genus Amaricoccus. Next base: position 8,349 of record CAYTMB010000091.1, read on the forward strand.
CGTCTGCAG
>CAYTMB010000092.1:0-8285 GCA_964438465.1 uncultured Rhodovulum sp.
CCGCCAGCCCCATCAGGCCGAGCATCCGCGCCATCGGGATCAGCACCATCTGGAACGGGATGAAACAGCCGAACAGCATCAGCCCGAACACCCAGACGTCGCCGCGGAACCGCCACTTGGTCAGCACATAGCCGTTCAGCGCGCCCAGCAGCGTCGAGATCGCGACGGCGGGAACCACCATCAGGATCGAGTTGAGGAAATACGGCCGTAGCCCCGTCGCCGCGACGCCGATCTGCGCGGTCGACCAGGCCGAGCCCCAGGGCGCCAGCGTCCAGTCCCGCGGCAGGCTCATCATGCCGCCGGCCTGGATCTCGCTCAGCGGCTTCAGCGAGTTGACCAGCATCACATAGAGCGGCAGCAGGTAGTAGACGCAGAAGATCGCCAGCGTGCAGTAGATCAGGAAGCGCGCGCCGCGCCCGGTGCGGATCACCTGCGCCGAGCCGGCGGAGCCCTTCGGGGATTTCGGAAGCTGGATCGCGGCCAGCGAGGCTTCCGCGTCGGGGGAGGTCGCCATCAGCTCTTCTCCCTCAGTTCGGACCAGAGGTAGGGGACGATGATCGCGCCGATCATCATCAGCATGATCACGGCCGAGGCCGCGCCGATGCCCATCTGGTTGCGGGTGAAGGTGTAGGAATACATGAAGGTCGCCGGCAGCTCGGTCGCGGTGCCGGGACCGCCGCCGGTCAGCGCCACCACGAGGTCGTAGGACTTGATCGCCATATGCGCCAGCACCACGAAGGCCGACATGAACGCCGGGCGCAGCTGCGGGATCACGATGCGCCGGTACAGCGACCAGTTCGAGGCGCCGTCGATCTGCGCGGCCTTCAGGATCTCGTTGTCGATGCCGCGCAGCCCGGCGAGGAACATCGCCATCACGAAACCGCTGGTCTGCCAGACCGCCGCGATGACGATGGTGTAGATCGCCATGTCGCTCGACTTGATCCACTCGAAGGTGAAGCTCTCCCAGCCCCAGCTCCGCATCACCGCCTGCAGCCCGATCCCCGGATCGAGGAACCACTTCCAGGCGGTGCCGGTCACGATGAACGACAGCGCCATCGGGTAGAGGTAGATCGTGCGGATGAAGCCCTCGGCGCGGATCTTCTGGTCGAGCAGGATCGCCAGCGCCAGCCCCAGCGCGCAGCAGATCACGATATACAGCGAGGCGAAGATCGCGAGGTTCACCAGCGCGGTGTTCCAGTTGCGCAAGGAGAACAGCCGCTCGTAGTTCTGCCAGCCGACCCAGCCGAAGCTCGGCAGGATCCGGCTGTCGGTGAACGACAGGTAGAGCGTGAACAGGATGAAGCCGTAGACGAACACGAGCACCACGGCGAGGCTCGGGCTCAGCACGATCTTGGGCAGGTTGTCGCGCAGCCAGTCCGACGAACCGCCGCGGCCCACGTTCGCAGGCTGGGTCATGTCAGGATCTCCGCTCGGAGGACGGGCGGACCGCGATGCGGCCCGCCCCCCGGATCAGCCGGTCACATCGCGATCTCGACCGCGGTCACCATCTCCTGAGCCGCCGTCTGGCTGTCGTACTCGCCGTTGAAATGCGCGGTGATGACGTCATACATCGCGTTCTTGACCGAGGCCGGGTTGGCGTGGCCATGCGCCATCGAGCCGAACAGGTTGCCGCTCTCCGAGGCCGCCGCGAGATCCTTCATGCCCTGCTTGCCGCAGAGGTCGAAGGCCTCGTCCGAGACGTCGACGCGCGCCGGCACCGAGCCCTTGACCACGTTGAACGCCGACTGGAACTCCGGCGACATGATCGCGGTCGCCAGCGCAGTCTGCTCCGGCGTCACCGCGTCGCCCTGCTTGAACAGCGCGAACTGGTCGGCGTTGAAGGTGACCTGGCTCTGGGTGCCGGGGAAGCGGAAGCAGAGGAAGTCCTCGCCCGGGACCTTGCCGGCGTTGAGGAACTCGCCCTTGGCCCAGTCGCCCATGAACTGGAACGCCGCGTCGCCGTTGATCACCATCGCCGAGGCGAGGTTCCAGTCCCGCCCCGAGAAGTTGTCGTCGACATAGCCGCGGATCACGCCCATGCGGTCGAAGACCTCGACCATCGTGTCCGAACCCAGCGCCTCGGGGTCGAGGTCGATCATGGTCTGCTTGTAGAACTCCGGCCCGCCGGTCGCCATGAGCACCGCGTCGAAGATCGTCGCGTCCTGCCAGGGCTGGCCGCCGTGCGCCACCGCGGTCTTGCCGGCGGCCTTGGCCGCGTCCAGCGCCGCGATCAGCTCCTCCCAGGTCTGCGGCGGCGCGACGCCAAGCTCGTCGAGCACCGCCTTGTTCGCCCAGACCCAGTTGGTCGAATGCATGTTCACCGGCGCCGCGACCCACTGGCCGTCGAATTTCGAGAACGCCTGCAGCGCCTCGGGCACCACCGCGTCCCAGCCCTCGGCCGCGGCGACGTCGTTGAGGTTGGCGAGCGCGCCTTCCTTGGCCCAGTCGGTGATGTCGAAGCCGAGCATCTGCACCGCGGCCGGGGCGTTGCCGGCGGTGACGCGGGCGCGCAGCACGGTCATCGCCTGGGTGCCGCCGCCGCCGGCGACCGGCATGTCCTGCCAGCCGATGCCCTGGCCGGCGAGGTCCTCCTTCAGCACGTTGAGCGCCGAGGCCTCGCCGCCGGAGGTCCACCAGTGCAGCACCTCGACGTCGGCCGCCGTCGCCATCGACGCGGCGAGCGCGAGCGCCGCCGTCGTTCCTGCAAGTCTCCGCATAAAAACCTCCCGTGGTTTGCGTTGTTTCCCGCCGCCGGATTGCCCGGTCCGGGGATTTTCCCCTCGTCTGCGCCGGACGCGATCGCACGCCGCGTCGCCGGAGCAGCCGAATCCTAGGTCAGAAGGCGCATCGGCGCCACAGTCTCCTCAAGACTGGATTAACTTCCTCGCCGCGCGCCGCCCGCATCTCAGGCTCCGATCCCGACCGAAATGTTTTGTTTAGCACGTTCCAAATTCTCCATTTTGGATAATGGAAGGTTCCAATCCTGTCAACGGCCTTCAACGGCGTTTCCGCTTGCCGCGAGCAGGGCGATTGCGCCGCAACCCGCCCGAGCGGCGTCTCACCCGCCGCCCGAGGCTGTGGATAACTCTGGGGTATCAGATTAAATCAACAATAACAGTCGCTTATTGCCTGTCACAACGTGTTACGCCGTCGCGCGGGGCCGCGCGGGTCACCGATCGGCGGGCGGCGCATCGAGCAACCGCTCCAGCGTCTCGAAGATCCGGCCGCAGTCCACGCCGCCGCAGGCGAGCGGATCGGTCAGCCGGGCGAACACCATGCCCTCGCTCGCGAGAAAGACCACGGCGGCCAGATCGGGGTTGGGACAGCGGCGGAACACCTCGAGCATCGCCGCGCGAAACGCCCGCATCGGCGCGATGAACTCCGGGTCCTCGGCGATCGCCGCGAACAGCCCCGGCCCCGCGCTCGCGCCGTCGAATTTCTCGCGGATCACCGCGAGATAGGCCCGCGCCTGCGCCAGCGGCGCGGCCCCGCATCCGCCGCGCGCCGCGACCGCCTCCCGCAGGCCCTCGACATGCTCGCTCACCAGCGCGCGCAGCAGCGCCTGCTTGGTGGGGAAGTGATAGAGAAACCCGCCCTTGGACACCCCGGCCCGGGTCGCCACCGCCTCGATCGACATATGCGCCGGCCCGACCTCGCAGCTCAGATCCTCGGCGGCCACCAGAATGCGCGCCCGGGTCTCGCTGGTTTCTTTCCGGGCCACGCCTGATCGCCTCTTCGCGGATTGACTTTACCGTCCGGACGGTACAGCAATGCCCAGCTCTGGGTAAAGTGCAAAGTATCGCGATTCGGGCGGGGGCCCGTCGCTTCGGGGGTTCCACGTCGATGATAAAGCGTCTGATAATCGCCATCCTGCTGCTGGGCGTCGTCGTCGGCGGCATCGTCGGCTTCAACCGCTTTCGCGACGGGATCATCGCGGACATCTTCGCCAACATGCAGCCGCAGCCGGTCACCGTCACGGTGACCGAGGCCGAGGCGATCACCTGGCGGCCGGGCATCGAGGCGATCGGCACCGCGGCGGCCGCGCGCGGCGTCGATCTCGCCACCGAGACCGGCGGCATCGTCCAGGACATCCTGTTCACCGCGAACCAGCGCGTCGAGCGGGGCCAGCTGCTGCTGCAGCTGCGCGACGAGGTCGAACGCGCCGATCTCGCCGCGGCCAATGCGACGCTGGAGCTGAGCGGCACCGAACTCGCCCGCGCCAAGCAGTTGCAGGCCCGCGGCGTCAGCGCGGCCAACACCGTCGAGACCGCCGAGGCGACCGCCACCGAGGCGCGCGCGCAGGTCGCCCGGCTGACCGCGATCATGGACCAGAAGGCGATCGAGGCCCCCTTCGCCGGGGACGTCGGCATTTCCCGCGTCGAGGTCGGCCAGTACATCCCCGCCGGAACGTTCTTCGTGACCCTGCAGGATCTCGACACGATGCGGGTCGATTTTTCGATCCCCGAGCAGCAGGTGCGGCCGATCGCCATCGGCATGCCGGTGACCGTGGCCGCGGAGGTCGGCGGCGTCACGCTGTCGGGCGAGATCACCGGCATCGAGCCCAAGATCGATCCCAACAGCCGGCTCGTGACGATCCGCGCCGCCGTCTCGAACCCCGAGGGCGAGCTCAATCCCGGACAGTTCATGCGGGTCCGGGTCGAGCTCCCCGAAGAAACCGGCGTGATCGCATTGCCCCAGACGGCGCTGACCTCGAACCTCTACGGCGACTCGGTCTACGTCGTCCGCGATGCGGCCGCGCCTGCGCCCGCGGCGACGCCCGCGCCCGCCGCCGAAGGCGCCGCGGCCGCGCCGGCCGGAACGGACGCGGCGGCGCCGCCGTCGCCGACCGTCGAGCAGGTCTTCGTCAAGGTCGGCCGCCGCGCCTTCGGCATGGTCGAGGTGCTCGAGGGCGTCGCGGTGGGCGACCGCGTCGTGGTCGCCGGACAGAACCGCCTCTCGGGCGGGGCCCCGGTGACGATCGACAACAGCGTATCGCCCACGCTCAACGTGATGAAATAGGCCCGCGCAGATGCATTTCTCCGAGATCTTCATCCGCCGGCCCGTGCTGTCCTCGGTGCTGGCCTCCTTCATCCTGCTGCTCGGGTTTCTCGCGATCTTCAGCCTGCCGGTGCGCGAGTACCCGGAGGTCGAGGAGACCGTCGTCACCATCACGACCACCTACGCCGGCGCCCAGCCGGAGCTGATCCAGGGCTTCATCACCGCGCCGATCGCCGCGGCGGTCGCGACGACCGAGAACATCGACTACGTCACCAGCCAGAGCACGCCGTCGGCCAGCATCGTCAGCGTGCACATGCAGCTCGGGGCCGATCCCGACGTGGCCCTGACCGAGGTGCTGTCCAAGGTCCAGCAGGTCACCGGCAACCTGCCGGACGGCTCCGACGACCCGGTGATCGTCAAGGGCACCGGCCAGACCTTCGCGCTGATGTATCTCGCGGCGCAGAACCCGAACATGTCGCCCGAGCAGATGACCGAATACCTCGACCGCGTCATCCGCCCGCGCATGTCCACCATCAGCGGCGTCGCCGAGATCGAGATCATCGGCGCGCAGAACTACGCGATGCGGGTCTGGATCGACCCGCTCCAGCTCGCCGCGCGCAACGTCACCGCCTCCGAGGTGCTGCAGGCGATCAACGCCTCCAACTTCCTCTCGGCGCCGGGCAAGACCGAGAACGAATACGTCGCCTATGCGATCACCCTCGAATCGACGCTGCAGACCCCGGAGGCCTTCGGCGCGCTGCCGCTCAAGGCCGAGGGCGACGCCGTCGTGCGGCTGCGCGACGTGGCGCGCATCGAGCTGGCCGCCGAGAATTCCGACACCATCGTCACCTTCGACGGCGAGCGCGGCACCTTCATCGGCGTCTACCCGACGCCCGCGGCCAACCCGCTCACCACCGCCGCGGCGGTGATCGCCGAGCTGCCGGCGATCAACCGCACCCTGCCCGCGGGCATGCAGATCACGCTGGTCTACGACTCGACCGAGACCATCAGCGCCTCGATCGAGGAGGTGTTCATCACCATCGCCGAGGCGGTCGCGATCGTGGTCGTCGTGATCCTGCTGTTCCTCGGCTCGTTCCGCTCGGTGCTGATGCCGGTGGTCACCATCCCGCTGTCGCTGATCGGCGTCTGCGGCGTGCTGCTGGCGCTCGGCTACTCGATCAACCTCCTGTCGCTGCTGGCGATGGTGCTCGCGATCGGCCTCGTGGTCGACGACGCGATCGTGGTGGTGGAGAACATCCACCGCCATATCGAGGAAGGCCTCAGTCCGATGGACGCGGCGATCGTCGGCATGAAGGAGATCACCGGCCCGGTGGTCGCCATGACCCTGACCCTGGCCGCCGTGCTCGCGCCGCTCGCCTTCACCGGCGGCCTGACCGGGGCGCTGTTCGCCGAATTCGCCTTCACGCTCGCCGGCGCGGTGGTCATCTCGGGCATCGTCGCGCTCACGATCACGCCGTCGATGTCGGCGCGGGTCCTGACCGCCGGCAACCACTCGCGGTTCCAGCGCTTCGTCGACGGCGCCTTCGACCGCGTCGCCGGCTGGTACGAGCGGCGGGTGTCGAGCTCGCTCGACTACCGCCCGGTGACCCTGCTGATGGTGGCGGCGCTGGTCGGCGTCACCGGCTTCATGTTCCTCAACACCACCAGCGAACTCGCCCCCGAGGAGGACAGCGGCGCGCTGTTCGCGATCCTGAACGCGCCGCGCTACGCCACCAAGGAATACACCCAGCTCTACATCGACCAGGTCTCGGATCTCACCCAGGACATCGAGGAGGCGCAGACCCGCTTCTCCATCGTCGGCATCGGCGGCGGCCCGACCCAGGCCTTCTACATCTGGCCGCTCAAGGACTGGTCCGAACGCACCCGCAGCCAGGCCGAGGTCCAGCAGGACATCCAGGGCCGGCTCGCGAACAGCTCCGGCCTCGAGGGCTTCGTCTTCGCGCCGCCCACCCTGCCCGGCTCCGGCGGCGGCCTGCCGATCACCATGGTCATCCAGTCGATCTACGAGCCCGCCCGGGTGTTCGAGGTCGCCGAGGAGATCCGCCAGAAGGCCCAGGCCTCCGGCCGCTTCATCGTGGTCCAGAACAGCCTCGCCTTCGACGCGCCGCAGGTGCGGGTGACCATCGACCGCGACCGCGCGGCCAGCCTCAACGTCGCGATCTCCGAGATCGGCGCGACGCTCGGCCTGCTGGTGGGCGGCGGCGCCGTCGGCCAGTTCGACCGCGACTCCAACAGCTACGACATCATCACCCAGGTGCCGAACGAGTTCCGCAACAACCCCCAGGCGCTGGGGAGCTTCTTCGTGCGCGCCTCGACCGGGGAAATGGTGCCGCTCTCCTCGGTGGTCACCATCGCCACCGGCACGGCGCCGGCGGCCATCGAGCAGTTCAACCAGCTCAACTCGGCCTCGATCTCGGCGCTGCCGGTCCCGACCGTCTCGACCGGCGACGGCCTCGCCGAGCTGCAGCGCATCACGAACGAGGTGCTGCCCGAAGGCTTCTTCATCGACTACACCGGCCAGTCGCGGCTGGAGGTCGCGCAGGGCAACACCATCATGATCGCCTTCGCCCTGGCGGTGCTGGTCATCTACCTGGTGCTCGCCGCGCAGTTCGAGAGCCTGCGCGACCCGTTCATCATCCTGATGTCGGTGCCGCTGTCGATCTTCGGCGCGATCGTGCCGCTCAACCTCGGGCTCGGCACGCTGAACATCTACACCCAGGTCGGACTGATCACGCTGATCGGCCTCATCACCAAGCACGGCATCCTGCTCGTCGAATTCGCCAACCAGCAGCGCGAGGCGCACGGGCTGAACCGGCGCGACGCGATCGTCGCGGCGGCCAAGGTCCGGCTGCGGCCGATCCTGATGACGACGGCGGCGATGGCGCTGGCGGTGGTGCCGCTGATCACCGCCTCGGGCGCCGGCGCGGCGGCGCGCTCCTCGATGGGGCTGGTGATCTTCACCGGCCTCGTGGTCGGGACCTGCTTCACGCTGTTCGTGGTGCCGATGTTCTACACCTATATCTCGCACCCCGACCACGCCGCGGAGCCCGAGTCCGGCCATCCGCCCGTCGAAGGGGCGGCGCATCCGGCCTGATGCGAGAGTCGTTCCGGCGTCCTCCGCACGGCTCGGAATGCGCCCGAACCGGCATAGGCGACGCATCGCGTCGCGCCGGCTCGTCGGCTGGAGCGCGTGAGTGCGGAGGTCGAGGGGCGCCGGGCAGGACCGTCGGCCCGCAATCCGCGCGCGCCTGCCTGGCGGGCGCGTA
>CAYTMB010000093.1:0-8248 GCA_964438465.1 uncultured Rhodovulum sp.
ATGACCGAGCTGCGCGAGCCGCATAAGGTCCTCGAACGCTCGGGCGGCCGGCCGGTGGCGATCCTGCGCAACTCCGCCCTCGTCGGCTACCTCGTTCCCGCCGAGGCGGTGCAGGCCGACGAGCACCGCGTCGCCACCCGCGAGGAGGTGATGGCGAGCCTCGCGCGCACGCGCGCGAAGGCGCAGCCGGTCCTCGACTATCTGCGCGACAAGTGACCTTCGCGCTCCTGTCGCCGGCCTTTGTCGAGGCGATCCACGATGCGGTCCTCAATCCGGGCGAACTCGCGGGCGGCGCCGGCGACAAACCCCTCGACGGCGCGCTCGCCCGCGTCGACAACCGCCCCGCCTACGGTCTGATCGTCGATGTGTTCGACCTCGCCGCCGCCTATGCGATCGCGATCGCGCAGGGGCATTGTTTCAACGACGGCAACAAGCGCACCGCCTTCCGCGCCATGCAGGTCGTGCTCGACCTGAACGGCGTCGATCCGGACTGGGACACCGAAGAAACCGGCCAATGGATCATCCGCGCCGCCCGGCGCCGGACCGGCGAGGCCGAACTCGCCGACTGGCTGCGCGGCCGGGCGGCGGTCCCGCCCTGTGGATAACCCGGCCGTTAACACTTAAATCCAGCGAAAACAACCACATGACCCCCGTCACAACGTGGGACGGACTCCCCTTGCCTCCGCCCGCCGCCGCGCATTACCCTTCGGCCATGACCCCGACCACCGTCACCCTGCCGGACCCGCTCAAGGCCTATGTCGACGACCGCGTCGCCGCCGGCGGCTACAATTCCCCCGGCGAGTACATCCGCGACCTGATCCGCCGCGACCGCGAGCGCGAGGCGCTGCGCGGGCTGATCCTCGACGGCCTCGCCTCGGGGCCGGGCGAGGTGGTGGACGACGCCTGGTTCGACCGGCTGCGCGCCGAGGCCCGCGACCCGGGCGCGGCGTGAGCAAGGGCCTGCGGCTGCGCCCGGCCGCGCGCGCCGACATCCGCGCCGTGGTCGCGCATTACCGCAGCGACAGCGGCCCCGGAATCGCGCTCGCCTTCACCGACCAGCTGCAGCGCGTGCTCGTCCATATCGGCCGCGGCCTCGACCCCGGCTCGCCGCGGCTCGGGCCGGCGCTCGACCTGCCCGGCCTGCGCGCCTGGCCGCTGGCGCGCTTCCCGCATCTGGTGCTCGCCTTCGAGCGCCCCGACCATTTCGACGTGCTGCGGGTGCTGCACGGGCTGCGCGACCTGCCGCCGGCCTTCCGGCCGGCGGCCTGAGCGCGGTCAGGCGACGAGGCTCGCGTCCATCGTGATCTCGGCGTTCAGCACCTTCGAGACCGGGCAGCCGGCCTTGGCGCCTTCGGCCGCCTTCCGGAACGCCTCCGGGTCTGCCCCCGGGATCTTCGCGCGCACCGTCAGATGCACCGCGGTGATGGTGAAGCCGCCGCCGTCCGGCACGACCGTCACCTGCGCCGAGGTCGCGATCTCGTCCGCGGTCATCCCCGCCGCCCCGAGCGCGCCCGACAGCGCCATCGAGTAACAGGACGCATGCGCGGCGCCGATCAGCTCCTCGGGATTGGTGCCCTTCTCCTCGCCGAAGCGCTTGGCGAAGCTGTAGGGGGTGTCCGCGAGCACCCCGCTCTCGGTCGAGACCACGCCCGAGCCTTCCTTGATCGCGCCCTTCCAGACGGCGGAACCGCTGCGTTTCATCGGATGTCTCCTCGCTGTTGGTCTTCAGGATGGACCGGAGGCTATCAGCCCGCGGGCGCCCGGCGCCAGCGGGTTCGGCGCCGCAGGCGTCAGACCGCCACCGGCTCCAGATCGAACGCCGCCGCCATCAGCGCGCGAGTATAGGCGGTCTGCGGCGCGTCGAACACCGCAGCGCTGTCCCCGGCCTCGACCACGTCGCCGTTCTGCATGACGATGACCTTGTGCGCCAGCGCCCGCACCACCCGCAGGTCGTGGCTGACGAAGACATAGGCGAGCCCGTAGCGCCGCTGCAGCGCGCGCAACAGCTCGACGATCTGCACCTGCACCGTCATGTCGAGCGCGCTCGTCGGCTCGTCGAGCACCACCAGCTTCGGCTGCAGGATCATCGCCCGCGCGATGGCGATGCGCTGGCGCTGGCCGCCGGAGAACTCGTGCGGGTAGCGGTCCATCGCCGCGGGATCGAGCCCGACCTCGGTCAGGATCGCGGCGACCCGGTCGCGGGCGCCGGCGGCGTCGCCGTGCACGCCGAGACCCTCGGCGACGATCTGCTCGATCGACATGCGCGGGCTGAGCGAGCCGTAGGGGTCCTGGAACACCATCTGCATGTCGCGCCGCAGCCCGCGCAGGTCCTTGTTGCGCCAGCCCTGGATGTCCCGCCCGAGAAAGCCGATCCGCCCCTCGGACGAGATCAGCCGCATCATCGCCAGCGCCAGCGTGGTCTTGCCCGAGCCGCTCTCGCCGACCACGCCCAGCGTCTCGCCCGCGCGCACCGACAGCGTCGCCCCGTTCACCGCCTTCACATGGCCCACCGTGCGCCGCAGCAGGCCGCGCCTGATCGGGAACCAGACCCGCAACCGCTCGGTCTCGATCACCGTCGCCGCGTCCGCCGCCACCGGATCCGCCCGCCCGGTCGGCTCGGCGGCCAGCAGCTTGCGGGTGTAGGGGTGCCGGGGCGCGGCGAAGATCGCCTCGGTCGCGCCGGTCTCGACGATCTCGCCGCCCTGCATCACCGCCACCCGGTCGGCGATCCGGCGCACGATCCCGAGGTTGTGGGTGATGAACAGCATCCCCATGCCGCGCGCGCGCTGCAGGTCGGCGAGCAGCGTCAGGATCTGCGCCTGGATGGTGACGTCGAGCGCGGTGGTCGGCTCGTCGGCGATCAGCACGTCGGGGTTGTTCGCCAGCGCCATCGCGATCATCACCCGCTGGCGCTGGCCGCCCGACAGCTGGTGCGGATAGGCCCCGAGCCGGCTCTCGGGATCGCGGATGCCGACCTGGGTCAGCAATTCGAGGATGCGCGCCGCCGCCGCCCGGCCGACCAGCCCCTGGTGCAGCGCGAGGCTCTCCCCGATCTGCCGCTCGATGGTGTGCAGCGGGTTGAGCGAGGTCATCGGCTCCTGGAAGATGAAGCTGATGTCGTTGCCGCGCGCCCGGCGCAGCGTCGGCTCGTCCGCCGTGGTCATCTCCGTGCCGCGGTAGACCACCGAGCCGGTCACCTCGGCGTTGTCGGGCAAGAGCCGCACCGTCGACAGCGCCGTCACCGACTTGCCCGAGCCGCTCTCGCCGACGATGGCCAGCGTCTCGCCGGCGTTGAGCTCGAAGCTGACCCCGCGCACCGCCTCGAAGCGCGCGCCGCCCTGCACGAAGGCGACCGAGAGATCGCGCACCGACAGGATCGGGCCGCCCGCCCGTGGTCCGGCGTCCCTCACCGGAAGGTCTTGCGCGGATCGAAGGCGTCGCGCACGCCCTCGAAGATGAACACCAGCAGCGACAGCATGATCGCGAAGGTGAAGAACGCGGTGAACCCCAGCCAGGGCGCGTTCAGCCGGTTCTTGCCCTGCAACGCCAGCTCGCCGAGCGAGGGATAGGACGGCGGCAGGCCCAGCCCGAGGAAGTCGAGCGCCGCGAGGCCGCCGATCGCGCCGGTGATGATGAAGGGCATCAGCGTCAGCGTCGCCACCATCGCGTTCGGCAGGACATGGCGGAACATGATCGTGGCGTCGCCGACCCCGAGCGCGCGGGCCGCCCGCACATATTCGAAGTTGCGCGCGCGCAGGAACTCGGCGCGCACCACCCCGACCAGCGACGTCCAGCTGAAGAACGCGATCAGCAGCGTCAGCAGCCAGAAGTTCATCGTGAAGATCGCCGACAGGATGATGATGATGTAGAGGCTCGGCATGTTCACCCAGACCTCGACCACGCGCTGGAAGAACAGGTCCACCCAGCCGCCGAAATAGCCCTGGCAGGCGCCGGCGACGATGCCGATCAGGCTCGAGATCACCGCGACCACAAGCGCAAACAAGACCGAGATGCGAAAGCCGTAGATCACCCGCGCCACCACGTCGCGGGTCTGGTCGTCGGTGCCGAGCCAATGCGCCGCGTCGGGCGGGGAGGGGGCCGTCGCCACCCCGTAGTTGATGGTGTTGAAGCTGTAGGGGATGATCGGCCAGATCGCCCGGCCCGGATTGGTGATCGGCGTCCCGTCGAACACCCCCGCCGGCGCCTGCGCCAGCCCGCCTTCCGGATCGTCGAGGCAGGCCTCCATGCCGCCGGTCGCGATCAGGCAACGCACCTCGGGCGAGGCGTATTCCGCCTCGGTCTGGAACTCGCCGCCGAAATCCGCCTCGGAGAAATACTGGAAGATCGGAAACCGCCATTCGCCGTCGAACCGCACGGCCAGCGGCCGGTCGTTGGCGACGAACTCGGCGCAGAGCGTGACGAGAAAGATCGCGAGAAACACCCACAGCGACCAGAACGCCCGCCGGTTCGCCCGGAAGTTGGCGAGCCGCCGGCGCTGCAGGGGCGAGAGCCGGCTCACGTCTCGCGGCTTTCGAAATCGATCCGCGGATCGACCCAGACATACATCAGGTCCGACAGCAGGCCCACGATCAACCCCAGCAGCCCGAACACGTAGAGCGTGCCGAACACCACCGGATAATCCCGCTGCAGCGCGCTCTCGAACGCCAGCCGCCCCAGCCCGTCTAGGCTGAAGATCGTCTCGATGATCAGGCTGCCGCCGAAGAACACGCTGATGAACACCGCCGGAAAGCCGGCGATGATGATCAGCATCGCGTTGCGGAACACATGCCCGTACAGCACCCGCCGCTCGGTCAGGCCCTTGGCGCGGGCGGTCATCACATACTGCTTCTTGATCTCGTCGAGGAACGAGTTCTTGGTCAGCAGCGTCATCGTCGCGAAGGCCCCGATGCTCAGCGCCGTCACCGGCAGCACGATGTGCCACAGGTAGTCCAGCGCCTTGCCCACCAGGCTCAGCTGGTCCCAGTCGTCCGAGGTCAGCCCGCGCAGCGGGAAGATCTGCCAGTAGGATCCCCCGGCGAACAGCACCAAGAGCATGATCGCGAACAGGAAGCTCGGGATCGCGTAGGCGACGATGATCAGCCCGCTGGTCCAGGTGTCGAACGCGCTCCCCTCGCGCATCGCCTTGCGGATGCCGAGCGGGATCGAGATCGCATAGGCCAGCAGCGTCGACCACAGCCCAAGCGAGATCGAGACCGGCATCTTCTCCAGCACCAGATCGACCACGCTGATCGAGCGGAAATAGCTCTCGCCGAAATCGAAGGTCAGGTAGTTCCGCAGCATCAGCAGGAACCGCTCGGCCGGCGGCTTGTCGAAGCCGAACTGCCGCTCGAGCTCGGCGATGAACTCCGGCGGCAGGCCCTGCGCGCCGCGATACTCGCTGGTCCCGCCGCCGGTCTCGCCGCCGCCGCCGCCGGTGATGCGCCCGGTCGCCGAGCTGTCGTCCTGCAACTGCGCGATGACCTGCTCGACCGGCCCGCCGGGCATGAACTGCACCAGCACGAAGTTGATCAGCAGGATGCCGAACAGCGTGGGGACGATCAGCAGCAGGCGGCGGAGGATATACGCGGCCATGTCAGCGCAGCGCGCCCTCGGCCTTCAGCGCGTCGTATTTCGCCTGGTCGAACCACCAGTAGGCGTCGCCGCGCGAATAGGCCGGCGGCTCGTCCGGCCGGCCGAACACATCCCAGTAGGCGAGCCAGAAGGCCGCCTTGGACCAGTTCGGCACCCAGATCTGCTTGGAACGCAGCACCCGGTCCAGCGCCTTGACCCGACCGTCGAGCTGCTCGCGCGAGTCCGCGGCGATGATCAGCTCGATGATCCCGTCCACCACCGGGTCGGCGACGCCGGAGAAGTTGAAGCTGCCGGCCGCCTCCGCGCCCTGCGTCCCGTAGAGCGTGCGCAGCTCCACCGAGGGCGCCATCGACATCACCAGCCTTCCGGGGGTGATGTCGTAGTCGTGGTTCTTCTGGCGCTCCTCCATCTGCGCGGCGTCGATCTGGCGATAGCTCGCGTCGATGCCGATCTGGCGCAGGTTCTGCACGAAGGGATTGGTGATGCGCTCGAACGAGGGGTTGTCGTCGACGAACTCCAGCGTCAGGGTCCGGCCCTCGGCGTTGCGCCGCATCCCGCCGGGGCCGACCGTCCAGCCGGCCTCGTCGAGCAGCGCCGAGGCGCGGCGCACCGCGCTGCGGTCGGTGTTGCGCTCGGCCGAGCTGACCGGGGGCAGATAGGCGGGCTCGGTGAAGATCTCCGGCGGCAGCGCGTCGCGGAACCGCTCCAGCGTCGCCAGCTCCTCGCCCTCGGGCGGACCCTCGGCCATCATCGGCGAGTTCTGGAAGAAGCTCACCGTGCGCTCGTAATTGCCGTGGAACAGCGTCGCGTTCGACCATTCGAAGTTGAACATCAGCGCGATCGCCTCGCGCACGCGGATGTCCTGGAGCTTCTCCTTGCGCAGGTTCATCCAGAAGCCCTGCGTGCCCGACGGCCGGTTGTCCGGCAGCTCGTCCTGCTTGACCCAGCCCTTGGTGAGCGCCGGAAAGTTGTAGTCGTTCGCCCAGATCGCCGAGAAGAATTCCTCGTGGAACAGGTACTGCCCCGATTTCAGCGCCTCGAAGGCGGCGGTGTTGTCGGCGAAATACTCGTAGACATAGCAGTCGAAATTCGCCGAGCCGATGTTCACCGGCAGATCCTTGCCCCAGTAGTCCGGGATCCGGCAGTACCGGATCGACCGTCCCGGCTGGACCGCCGCGATCTCGTACTGTCCCGACCCGAGCGGCGGGGTCAGCGTCGAGTCCTCGAAGTTCACCGTCTCGTAGTAGTGCTTCGGCAGGATCGACAGCGAGCCGACGAGGCCGGGCAGGTCGCGGGTCGACGCGCCCTCGTTGAAGGTGAACTTCACCGTATGCGCATCCAGCGCCTCGGCGCCGGCGACGTCGTTCAGCATGATCCGGTAGGTCGGCGCGCCCTTGTCGCGCAGGGTCTGGTACGTCCAGACCACGTCCTCGGCGGTGATCGGCGCCCCGTCCGCGAACCGCGCCTCCGGGCGCATGCGGAAGGTCACCCAAGTGCGGTCCTCGGGATATTCCAGCGTCTCGGCGACGAGGCCATAGGCGCTGTCGAGCTCGTCCGCCGAGCCGACCAGCAGGCTGTCGTAGATCAGCCCCAGCCCCTGCGCCGGCTCGCCCTTCAGGATGAAGGCGTTGAGGCTGTCGAAGGTCTGGCTCGCGCCGGTGCCGCGAAAGCTCATCACCCCGCCCTTGGGCGCATCCGGGTTCACATAGTCGAAATGCGGGAAATCCGCCGGGTATTTCAGGTCGCCGAAGGTCGAGATCCCGTGGCTGACCGTGACGCCGGCCTCCTGCGCCGCCGCGGCGCCGCAGGCCGTCCACAGGCCCAGCGCCGCGACCGCGGCGAGGCGCCGCAGGCGCCCGGCGCCGTGGCTGGAAGCGACGTACCGGGCGCGTGCGGTCATCAGGTCAACCTGTGCTTGAAATGCTGCCGTGGCGGCACTCTAGAGCCTGGCCCGACGCGGTAAAGCGCGATCTCGCGGCCGCGCCCACAGCTTTTCGTGACCGGGCCGTGAGCCGGCGCGGGTCAGGGCTTCGTCGCGAGAAAGGCGATCAGGTTGGCGCGGTCCTCGGACTTCGGCAGGCCTGCGAAGGCCATCGCCGTGCCGGGCGCATAGCCCTTGGGGCTCTGGAGGAAGGCGTAGAGATGTTCCGGATCCCAGTTCGCGTCGATGCCGGCCAGCGCCGCGGAATAGTTGAACCCGTCGACCGAGGCGATCGGGCGCCCGAGCACGCCGTCGAGATGCGGCCCGACGCCGTTGGCGCCGTCGAGCTTGTGGCAGGCGGCGCATTTGCGGAACTGACCCTCGCCCGCGCCCGCGTCGGCCACCGCGACCAGCGCCGCGACATCGACTTCCTCCGCCGGGGCCGCCTCCGCCGCGGCGTCGCCCTCCGGGTCCTCCAGCGCGAAGGCGACCACGTCTTCCGAGGTCCGGTCGAAGATCGCGCCCGCCATCGTCGAGATCAGCAGGAAGACGAGCAGGCTGCCGCAGAAGGCGCCGACGTACTTGGTGATTTCCATCGTGTTCATGGGCTGGGTCAACCTTACATTGCCGGGGAACGCCGTCCCGTGAGCCTTGCCGGATCCGTCTTAGCCGCTTCCCCCGCGACTGTGCAAGCGCGGAACGGCCCGCTCCCGGGCGTGTGAATTCGCCCCGGTT
>CAYTMB010000094.1:0-8156 GCA_964438465.1 uncultured Rhodovulum sp.
AGCCGGCCGGGCCAGGCGGCGGCGATCTCGGCCAGCGCCGGCAGGCAGCGGGCGTCGCGCTCGACCGCCACCACGCGCCGCGCGCCGGCGGCCAGCAGCGAGCGGGTCAGCCCGCCCGGTCCGGGGCCGATCTCCAGCACGTCGCAGGCGGTCAGATCCCCGGCGCGGCGGGCGATCTTGTCGGTGAGGTTCAGGTCGAGCAGGAAGTTCTGGCCGAGCGCCTTGCGCGCGCTGAGACCGTGCGCGGCGATCACCGCGCGCAGCGGCGGCAGCGGGTCGATCGGGCCGGTCACGGCCGCGCCGGCAAGTGTATCACGTTGATACACCAATCAAACTATTGAAATCACAGTAAAATCGCAACAGCCCCGTCATCCGCGCGCCGCCCGGGTTTCACCCAGCTCACGCGCCAGCCGCAGCGCCGCGATCAGGCTGGCGGGGTCGGCGCAGAGATCGGCGGCGATGTCGTAGGCGGTGCCGTGATCGGGCGAGGTGCGCACGAAGTCGAGCCCCAGCGTCACGTTGACGCCGCCGGCGAAGTCCAGCGTCTTCAACGGGATCAGCGCCTGATCGTGGTACATGCAGACCGCCGCGTCATAGCGCGCGCGAGCGCTTTCATGGAACATCGAATCGGCGGCCAGCGGCCCGGCGAGCGCGAAGCCCTCGGCGCGCAGCCGCGCGATCACTGGTGCTATCACCGTGATCTCCTCGCGGCCGATGGCGCCGCTCTCGCCGGCGTGCGGGTTCAGCCCGGCGACGGCGATGCGCGGCGCGGCGACGCCGAAATCGGCGACCAGCGCGTCGCGGGTGATGCGCAGCGTGCTCTCCAGCACCGCCTCGGTCAGCGCCGCGGGCACGGCGGCCAGCGGCAGATGCACGGTCGCGGGCACCACGCGCAACAGCGGCGAGGCGAGCATCATCACCGGATGCGGCGCGCCGCAGAGATGCGCGAGAAACTCGGTATGGCCGGGAAACCCGAAACCCGCCCCCTGTTGCAGCGCGTGTTTGTGGATCGGGTTGGTGCACAGCGCCAGCGCCGCGCCCGAGCGGACCAGCGCGACGCCGCGCTCGATCGCCGCGACGACGGCCGGCGCGTTCGCAGGCTCGGGCCGGCCGGGCGGGGCGGGACAGGGCAGCGGATGCGGCAGCACCGGCAGGCCGGCGGCCATCGCCGCCGCCGCGGCGTCCGGCCCGTCGATCGGGCTGAGCGGAATGCCGAGCCGCATGCCCAGGCCCGCCATATGGGCGGCGTCGGCGATCACGAAGAACGGCAGCTCGTCGCGCAGCGCCGCCCAGGCGCGCAGCGCGATCTCCCCGCCGATCCCCGCGGGATCGCCGAGGGTGAGCGCGACCGGGCGGATCACCTTTCGACGATCAGCGCGTCGCGCAGCAGTTCCTGCAGATAACCCTGCCCGAAACTGGTGATGCGCTGGGTGAAGACCTGCTCGCGCAGCTGGTTGCGCACCTGTTCGTCGGTGACGTCCTCGGGGCGCGCCGGCCGCATTTCCTGGCGCAGCGCGTTGAGCTTGAGGATCGCGACGCCGCCCGAAATCGGAATCGGCCGGGTCACGCCGCCGGGTTCGAGCAGCAGCAGCTGCGAGCGGATCGCCGGCGGCAGCTGCGCGGCGGCCACCGGTTCGACCATTCCGCCCTGCGGCGCGGTGCCGGAGCGGCTGTATTCGCGCGCGGCGGCGCCGAAGTTCCCTCCGCGCGCCAGCTGGTCGGCCAGCCGGTCCGCGAGCGCGAGCGTCGCCTCCTCGCCCCGCTCGCCGAAGGGCAGGGCGATCTCGCTGAACTGCACGACGTCCACCGGGGTGTTCTCGGCGAGCGAGAGCGCCGCGTCGAGATCGGCTTCGCTCGGCATCGCCTTCTGGCGGAAGCGGGCCTGCACCACGTCGCGCCACAGCAGCCCGGCCTCGACGAAGTCGTCCATCGTCTGGCGGTCGATGTCGCGCTGGGCGAGCACGTTGAACACGTCGTCGACGGTCAGCCCGCGCTGGCTCGCGAATTCCTCGATGCCGGTCATCGCCGCGCCCTCGGGCAGCTCGATCCCGAGATCGGCCGCGGCCTGCATCTTGACCCGGTCCTCGGTCAGCTGGTCGATGGCGACCGTGCGGGTGTCGCCGCGCGCGCCGAGCGCCTCGATCAGCCGCATCCGCTGGGCGATGTCGTAATGGGTGATCGCGCTGCTGTTGACCGTCAGCGCCGGTGAAAACGGGTTCGCCGGTCCCGACGTCTGCGAAAACGCCGGCGCCGCCGGAGCCAGCAGCGCCACCGCCAGCACTACCCCACGCCATGCCATCTCGATCAAACCTCGTGCGCCCTTGCTGTCGACCGGTCCGGCCGCCGGGTCAGTTCAGGCCTGCGATCTTGCAGGTCCGCGGCGGCCAGTCCCTCGTCTGCGACGCGCCGAGCCCCGCCAGGCGCAGGCCGAACCCGATCGTCGTCGAGGGGGGCAGATTATCCGATGACGTATACCTGCGCGAGACCGAAAGGTCGATCTCCGCGCATTCGTTGCCGTAGGTGATGCCGCCGCCGGCCCGCAGGTTCGAGCCGGTGGTCGCATCGAAGCGCCAGTTGCCGCGCACCTCCCAGTTCGGCCGCAGGCGGTACCGCGCCCCGAGCGCAAATTCGCTGGTCTGCGGCTGGTCGCCGAGCGCGGGGTTGGTGTCGTCCTCGGCGAGATAGATGTAGCTCGCGCCGAGACTGCCGGTCGGGCCTTCATAGACCATCGAGAACTCGTTGCGGCTGAAATCGAGGTCGGGGTCGATGAGCATGCGGTTCCCGAGGCTCAGGCCCCAGTCGAAATCGACCGTCAGCGCGCCGACGTAGTCGGACCAGCGGCCGTCGAGTCCGGTGCCGGCGGGAAACTGGTCGAGATCGGTCGCGCGCAGCACGCGGCCGAAGGTCAGCCCCAGGCTCCAGCCGTCGGGATCGTCGCGGGTGTACTGGACGCCGAGGTTGGCGCGCGCGCCGGTCTCGATCCGGTCGCGGCCGGGAAAGCGGTTGAGCGAGAACAGGTTGGCGTAGGAGAACTCGGGCAGGGTGCTGTCCTCGTTCGGCACGTCGGTCTCGCCGAAGCTGTCGGACCAGATCAGCTGCACGATCGGCTCGACGACCTGGACGGCCGCGGCGCCGCGGCGCACGAACGGCCAGCGCAGCTCGATGCTGGCGTCCGGGGTGACGCGGTTCGACAGCCCGTCGGGCGAGGTGTCGCTGTCGGCGACCCGGTAGCTGTCGAGCGCGGCGCCGGTGGCGGCCGACATCCGCAGCCCGCGCCGGAGCGTCCAGTCCCGCCGCCAGTCGACGCCGCCGGTGGTGCGCAGGGTGTTGGCGCCCTCGTCATGCGCGACGCCGAGCGCGGCGAGGTCGATCGAGACGCGCCCGCCGAGCAGCGGGTCGTCGAGCCGGCGGCGATACGAGACGTCCGGCAGGATCGTCGGCGCGTCCTCGGCGCCGCCGGCGTCGGGCAGCAGGGTCTGGAACGCGATGGCGGCCAGCGAGAAGGTGTCGTTCTCGCGGGTGCGCCGCACGCGGATCTCGCTCTTGAGCTGATCGGCGTCGGAATAGTCGAACTGCTTGAGGAAATCGTCGTCGCTGACGATCTCGGCGTCGAAATCCGCGACGAAGCCCCTGGGCAGCGCGTAGTCGCCGGTCCCGGTGAAGGCCCAGCGCAGCGACTTCGGCGACAGGTCCGAATCGAGCCCGTCGTTCACCGTCACCACGCCGCCGACCGCCAGCCCGCCCTCGACGAAGCGGCGGCGGTACTCGCCCTCCATCAGCAGGCCGCCCCTGGAGGTGACGAACGGCGTGATCGTCGCGTCCGCCGAGGGGCCGAGCACCTTGTAGTACGGCTGCTTGGCGCCGAAGCCGTAGATCTGCGAGCTGAGGAACTCCGGCGCGAGAAAGCCGCTCGCGCGGTCGACCCGCGGATCGGGGATCGACAGCCGCGGGACATAGGCGATCGGCACGCCGACCACTTCGACGCGGGCGCCCTCGAAATAGATGCGCTCGGCCTCGGGGTCCTGCGTCACCCGCCTCGCGCGGATCGCCCAGGTCGGGACCGGGTTCTCGGCGCAGATCGTGCAGGTCGAGGCGATCACCCGGTCGAGCGTCACGAACCGCCCGTCCGCGCGCCGGCCCTCGACCGCGGCGAGCTGCAGGCGCTGGTCGATCAGCACCCGCGCGCCCTCGACCAGCCCCTGCGCGAGGTCGGGGGTCAGCTCGGCGGCGTCGGCGAGCAGCACGCCCTCGACCGGATCGACCAGCACGATCGGCCCGGTGGCGCGCACGACATCCGCCCGTTCGTCGTAGACGATGCGCGCCGCGCGCAGCACGCGGCCCTGGTACAGCACCTCGACATTGCCCTCGGCGGTCAGCACGCCGGTGTCGCGGTCGTAGGTGACGCGGTCGGCGACCAGCGCCACCGGCGGGCCGTCCTGCGCGGCGGCGGCGGCGGCCAGCGCGAGCCACAGCGCCAGCGCCCGGACGAGGCGGCGCGCGCGCTCAGCCATCTTCGAGATGCAGGAGCAGGCCGAGCGCCAGCAGGATCGCGGCGACCGGCGGCGTCCAGGCCGCGA
Organism: uncultured Rhodovulum sp.; assembly: GCA_964438465.1. Lineage (GTDB taxonomy): Bacteria > Pseudomonadota > Alphaproteobacteria > Rhodobacterales > Rhodobacteraceae > Amaricoccus. Next base: position 4,578 of record CAYTMB010000094.1, read on the forward strand.
CCATCAGCGGGATCGCGCCGCTGGCGCCGAGCGATTCCGCGAAGTCCTTGATGAAGTACAGCGAGAACCCCGCCAGCACCGCCAGCACGATCATCACCCCGACCTGGCCGAACCGCGCCGGGCGCAGCGCGAAGGCGGCGCCGATCAGCACCATCGCGGCGAACAGCGCCGGCTTCGCCAGCTCGCTCTGGAGGAACAGCCGGTGGCGCCGCCCGGAGAAGCCGGCCTCCTCCATCTGGCCGATGAACCGGCCCAGCTCCCAGAACGACAGCGTCTCGGGCGGCGAGAAGCTGTCGAGGATCTGCTCGCGGGTCAGATCGGTCGAGAGCCGCAGCCCGACGGTCCAGGGCGACTTCTCGAACCGGCCCTCCGGGCTGCGGGTCCATTCGGTGGCGCCGGTCAGCAGCCAGGCCCCCTGGCCGAGCCGCGCCGTGCCCGCCTCGATGCGGGCGTAGAGTCCGCCCTCGCGGTCGAAGCGGTGCATCCGGGCCTGGCTCAGCAGCGTGCCGTCGGGGTTGGAGCGGGCGGCCTGGATCACGGTCTGGCCCTCGGGATCGGCCTGGCGCAGCCACAGCCCGTCGTCGGACACCGACAGCAGGCTGGTCTCGCGGCCGCGCATCGCGTCCTCGAGCGCCGCGCCGCGCCGGATCGAGGTCGCGACGACCGGGTTCATCACCGCGACGAACAGCACCGCGAGGCCGAGCGCCACGAACACCGGCACCGCGATCAGCCGCAGCGCCGAGACCCCGGCCGCGCGCATCACCACCAGCTCGGAGCTGCGCGCCAGCCGCAGGAAGGTGACGAGGCTCGCCAGCATCAGCACCAGCGGAAACGCCTGGTACAGCACCTCGGGCGCCTGCAGCGCTGTCACCCGCAGCACCCCGCCCGTCGGCGCGCCGGAAAAGCGGCGCAGGTTCTCGACTGCGGCGGCCAGCAGCACCACCAGCGCGATCACCGCCTGCACCGCGACCAGCGAGCGCAGGAACGAGACCAGCAGATAGCGCCACAGCGTCACGCCGCCAGCCTCCGCGGCGGCCGCGAGGGCCGGGCGAGCCGCACCAGCAGCGCCCCGACATAGGCGACCCCGAGCGCGATCGGCAGATACATCGCCGGCCACAGCGCGGCGTCGTCCTGCACCCGCGCCCGCGTCACGATGGCGATCGACTGCAGCAGCACCGCCACCGCCACCGCGACGATCACCCGCCGCCCGAAGCCGCTGCGCCGGAAGCCGCCGGCCAGCAGCGTCACCAGCGCGATCGGCGGATAGAGAAACGCCAGCATCGGCAGGGTCAGCTTGTAATGCGCCTCGGCGATATAGCGCCCCAGCCGGCCGTCGTTGCGCTCCAGCATCTCCGGCGTCGGGTTCAGCAGCTGGCGGACGGTATATTCCGACGGGCGCGGCGCGCGGGCGTCGTCGGGCCGGACCAGCTCGCTCAGATCGAACACGAACTGGTCGTAGTCCACCGAATTGAGCTGCCGGCCGTCCTCGCTCAGCGCCAGCGCCACGCCGTCGCGCATCACCAGCCGCGCCTCGTCGTCCTCGCGCAGCAGCAGCGCGGTCTCGGCCGAGTAGGTCACCGGCCGCGCCGGGTCGCGCTGGTCGTGCAGGAACACCCCCGACATCGCGCCGCTGGCGCGGTCGGTGTTGGAGATGAACAGCGTCAGCCCCCTGATCGGATGCAGGAACTGGCGCTCGACGATCAGCGCGCTGGCGAGATCCGAGCGGATCTCCTGGGTGCGCTCGGCCAGCGCGGCGCCGCCGCGCGGCACCAGCACCATCACCACCACCGCCATCGCCGCGGCCACCATCAGCCCGAACAGCGCCACCGGGCGCAGCAGCGCCGGCGGCCCCAGCCCCGCCATCATCATCACGACCAGCTCGCTCTCGGAATAGAGCCGGTTCAGCGCGTAGAGCGCCGCCCCCATGCCCGACAGCGGCAGCACGATCACCAGCACCTGCGGCAGCACGAAGGCGGAGAACTCGAGCAGGATCGACGCGCCCTGGCCGCTGGCGACGATGGTGTCGATCAGCCGCACCGCCTGGGTCAGCCAGACCACGCCGGTGAACACCAGCGCGAAAAAGCCGAAGGCCACGATCAACTGGCGCAGGATATATCGGTCCAGTCGCGTCAATCCGCCTCCCATCGCGACCCCGGGGACTCGCCAAGCCCGGGGGGGCGCGCTAGACCTGCGTCCCGTTCGTGCAGGTTTAGAGGAGACGCCCGTGACAGCGCCAGTGCAAACCACCTTTCTCGCGACCGATGCGGAAGCCGGTCCGGGTCTGGAGGGCCGGATCGCGGTGTTCCTCGACGAAACCGGCCGGATGGACGCGGCCACCCGCCGCCTCGACCGGGCGACGCGCGGCGCGCTGAAACGCCTCGCCGCGAGCGAGATCTTCGCCAAGCTCAAGCCCGGCGAGGGGCACGGCCTGAGCTTTCCCGCCGGCCTCGCCGCCGAGGCGGTGCTCGTGGTCAAGCTCGGGCGCAAGGCCACGCCGCCCGAGGCGCGCAAGGCCGGCGCGACCATCGCCGGCTTCAACGGAACCGTCCCGCTGGCGATCTTCGCCGAAGCGGCGCCGCATCTGCCCGAGATCGCGCTCGGCCTGACGCTGCGGCTCTACGATTTCCGCGACTACCACACGCCGGCGCCGGACTGGACGCCGCCGAACGCGAGCGTTGCGATCCATGTCGCCGATCCCGACGCCGCGGCGGCCGACTGGGCGCCGCGCGCCGCGGCCGCCGCGGGCGTGATCCTGACCCGCGACCTCGTCAACGCGCCCGCCAACGTGCTCACCACCGCCGCCTTCGCCGAGCGGCTCGAGGCGATGCGCGACCTCGGCCTCGAGGTCGAGGTGCTGGAGGAGCCCGAGCTGGAGCGCCTCGGGATGCGCGCGCTGCTCGGGGTCGGGCAGGGCTCGGAAAGCCCGTCCAAGGTCGTGGTGCTGCGCTGGAACGGCGGCGGCGACGAAGCGCCGCTGGCGCTGGTCGGCAAGGGCGTGGTGTTCGACACCGGCGGCATCTCGATCAAGCCGGCGCTCGGCATGGAGGAGATGACCTGCGACATGGGCGGCGCCGGCGTCGTCGCCGGGGTGATGCACGCCGTCGCCGCCCGCAAGGCCAAGGCGAACGTGGTCGGCCTCGTCGGCCTCGTCGAGAACATGCCCGACGGCCGGGCGCAGCGCCCGGGCGACATCGTCCGGACGATGAAGGGCGACACCGTCGAGGTGATCAACACCGACGCCGAGGGCCGGCTCGTGCTCGCCGACGTGCTCTGGTACGCGCAGGAGCGGTTCAAGCCGCGCGCCATGGTCGATCTCGCGACGCTGACCGGCGCGATCATCATCGCGCTCGGCCACGAGAACGCCGGGGTCTTCGCCAACGACGACGCCTTCGCCGAGGCCTTCCTCGCGGCGGCCAGGGCCGAGGGCGAGGGCGCCTGGCGGATGCCGCTCGCGCCCGCCTACGACAAGCTGCTCAAGAGCCGGGTCGCCGATATCGCCAATGTCGGCGGCCGGCCGGGGGGGGCGGTCACCGCGGCGCAGTTCCTCAAGCGCTTCGTGCGCGACGAGACGCCGTGGAT
>CAYTMB010000095.1:0-8147 GCA_964438465.1 uncultured Rhodovulum sp.
GGGCGACCGGATCGCGCGGGGCGGCGCCCCGCTGATGCGATCCGGGGGCGCACATATTTCGAAGGGGCGCGACCCGAAGCGATCAAACGGCGTTCGTATCAGAAATCCGAGGCGATGCCCTTCAGCTCCCAGTCGCCAAAGCGCACCGGCTCCGGTCCGCTGCGCCCGCCCAGTTCGGGCGGCAGGACCAGCGGCGGGGCCGCGGCCCGGCGGGCGGCGGCTTCGGCCAGCGCGCGGGCGGCGGCCGCGGCGCGGCGCGCCTCTTTTTCGGCGGGGTCGGCGGGACTATATAGCGGTTCGGTCATGTCCTGGGGATAGGGCCGAACGGCGCCGAGGGGCAAGGGGGGGCGGGCTCGCGATGAACTTCTTCCGGACGATGCTGCTGCTCGCGGCGCTGACCGCGCTGTTCATGGGCGTCGGCTACATGATCGGCGGGACCGGCGGCATGCTGCTGGCGCTGCTGTTCGCGATCGGGACCAACGCCTTCGCGTTCTGGAACTCCGACAAGATGGTGCTGCGGATGCACGGGGCCGAGCCGGTCACCCGGGCCAGCGCGCCCGAACTCTACGACATGGTGGCGACGCTGGCCAGGCAGGCGGACCTGCCGATGCCCAAGGTCTACCTGATCCGCTCGGACCAGCCCAACGCCTTCGCGACCGGGCGCAACCCCGAGAACGCCGCCGTGGCGGCGACCACCGGCGTCCTGCAGCTGCTGACCCGCGACGAGCTGGCCGGGGTGATGGCGCACGAGCTGGCGCATATCAAGAACCGCGACACGCTGACGATGACCATCGTCGCGACCGTCGCCGGCGCGATCTCGATGCTGGCGCAGTTCGGCTTCCTGCTCGGCGGCGCGGGCGGCCGCGAGCGCAGCCCGCTGGGGCCGCTCGGGGTGATCCTCGCGGTGATCTTCGCGCCGATGGCGGCGGCGATGATCCAGATGACGGTCAGCCGCACCCGCGAATACTCGGCCGACCGGCTCGGCGCGCAGATCGCGCGCGACCCGCTCGGCCTCGCCGGCGCGCTGCGCAAGATCTCGGCCTACGCCGGCCGGATCGAGATGCCGAGCGCGGAGCGCAACCCGTCCTCGGCGCATATGTTCATCATCAACCCGCTGTCGGGCGCGCGCATGGACAACCTGTTCTCGACCCACCCGCGCACCGAGAACCGCATCCAGGCGCTCGAGGCGCTGGCCGCCGAGATGGGCCGGGGCGCCGCCCCGGCCCCCGGCCCCGGCGCGCAGCTGCGCCCGAGTTCGATCCCGACCGCCGGGCGACGCCCCGGCATGCGGTGAGCGCGCCGGGCCACGCCGCCCGGGCCGCCGCGGCGGCGCTGGTCGCGGGCGTGCTCGAGGGCGGCCGCACGCTGTCCGACCAGACTTCCGGGTCGCCGCTGACCGGCCTGCCGGGGTCCGAACGCGCGCGCGCGCTCGGTCTCGCCGCCGGCGTGCTGCGGCATCTGGGCCGGATCGACGCCGTGCTCGCGCCGCATCTGCGCAAGACGCCGCCGCCGGCGGCGCATATCGCGCTGCGGCTGGCGACGGCCGAGCTGTATCTCGACGGCGTGCCGCCGCATGCGGCGGTGGACGGGGCGGTGCGCCTCGCGCGGGCACACCCGAAGGCGCGGCATCTCTCGGGCCTGGTGAACGCCGTCGCGCGCCGCGTCGCCGAAGCGCCGGCGGCCTGGGCGGCGGCGGCCGAGGCGGGATTGCCCGGCTGGCTCGACCGCCCGGTGCGCGCGGCCTGGGGCGACGCCGCGGCCGCGGCGATCCGCGACGCCCATCTGCGCGCCGCGCCGCTCGACCTGACGCTGCGCGATCCGGCTTCGGCCGCGGTCTGGGCCGAGGCGCTGGCGGCCGAGGTCCTGCCGACCGGCGGGTTGCGCCGGGCGGTCGGCGCGCAGATCTCGGCGCTGCCCGGCTTCGCCGAGGGCGCCTGGTGGGTGCAGGACGCGGGCGCGGCGCTGCCGGCCCGGCTGCTGGGCGAGGTGCGCGGCCTGCGCGTGCTCGACCTCTGCGCCGCGCCGGGCGGCAAGACGCTCCAGCTCGCGGCGGCCGGCGCGGCGGTGACCGCGCTCGACGTCTCGCGGGCGCGGCTGGCGCGGGTCGAGGAGAACCTCGCGCGCACCCGGCTGCGCGCGCGACTGGTCACCGCGGACGCGCTGCGCTGGGAGCCCGAAGCCGCGTTCGACGCGATCCTGCTCGATGCGCCCTGCTCGGCCAGCGGCACGATCCGCCGGCATCCCGACCTGCCGCATCTGGCGCGCGATCTGGCGCCGTTGCTGGCGGTCCAGGCGGCGCTGCTCGATCGCGCCTGGGACTGGCTCGCCCCGGGCGGGCGGCTGGCGTTCGCGACCTGCTCGCTGCTGCCGGCCGAGGGCGAGGCGCAGGTCGCGGCGTTCTGCGCCGCGCATCCCGACGCGCTGCGCGTCGCGGCCGATCCGGCGGCCCTCGGCGTCGATCCCGGCTGGATCGACGCCGAGGGCGCGCTGCGGCTGCGGCCGGACTTCTGGCCCGACCGCGGCGGCGTCGACGGGTTCTACGCGGCGCTTCTGCGCAAGGCCGCCTGAGCCGCGCCCCGCGTGACAGCGCCGGACGCGCGCCCTAAGAAGGAGACGACACCCACCGCCGGGAGAGGCCGCGACCGCTTGACGAACAAGACCTTCGCCGCACAGCTCCTCGATCCCGCGCGCCGGGCGCGCAACCGGCTCTGGGCGCGCGGGGCGGGTCTCGGACCGCGACCGACTCCGGCCGCCACCCTGCCGGAGCCGATGGCCGTCGGCGACGCCGACCGCGGCGCGCGGCTGGTGCGCGGCTTCTGGGACGCCGGCGGGCGCGAGATCGACCTCGTCGGCGGCCCGATCTGGGCCGCGCCCCTGCCCGACCGCCGGCTGGCGGCGCTGCGCGAGGCGAGCGGCTGGCTCGACGATCTCGCCGCCCTCGGCAACCGCGCGGCGCGCGGTCTCGCGCAGACCTGGACGCAGGACTGGATCCGGCGCTGCGGCGGCGGCGGCGGGCCGGGATGGACCCCGGAGCTGACCGGCCTGCGCGCGATGCGCTGGGTGGCGCATGCCGCGCTGTTGACCGAAGGCCTCGACGCCGCCGCCGCCGACCGGTTCTGGCGCGCGCTCGCCGCCCAGCAGCGCTACCTGACCCGCGCCTGGGACCAGGCGGAGCCCGGGCCGGGCCGGCTGCGCGCGCTCGCCGGGCTGGTCTGGACCGGCCGGGCGCTGCCGCACGCCGGCCACGCCGCGGCGGTCGCCCGGCTCGGCGCGCTCGCCCTCGCGACGGTCGGCCCCGAGGGCGAGCTGGCCTCGCGCCGGCCCGAGGATCTCGCCGAGACGCTGGCGCTGCTGATCTGGACCGCGCGGCTGCTCGAGGACGCCGGCGAGGCCTCCGCGCCCGAGCATCTCGCCGCCATCGTGCGCATGGTGCCGACGCTGCGCCCGCTGCGGATGGGCGACGGCGCGCTCGCGCGCTTCCACGGCGGCGGCGGCGGCGCGCCGGTCGCCATCGACAAGGCGCTGGCCGAACTGCGGCTCGAAACCCAGCCGCGACCGAGGCTGCCGATGGGCTTCGTGCGCCTGACCGGCGGACGGGTGGCGCTGGTGATGGACGGCGCCCGGCCGCCGGAGGGGGTCTGGGCCGGCGGCGCCCATGCCGGGGCGCTCGCCTTCGAGATGAGCGTCGGCCGCCAGCCGCTGGTGGTCAACGTCGGCCCGGGGCGCGGCTTCGAGGGCCAGCCCGCCGGCGCTTTCCCCGGCGGCGCCGGGCTCGACTGGGCCGAGGCGGCCCGCCGCACGCCCGCCCACAGCACGGTCGAAGTGGACGGCGCCTCGTCGGCGGCCTTCGCGGGCGGCGCGCTGACCGCCGGCCCGACGCTGGTCTCGGTGCGCCAGGCGCAGGACGCCACCGGCATGTGGCTGCTGGCGACCCAGGACGGCTATGTCGCGGGCAAGGGCCTGCTGCACGAGCGGCGCATCTTCGTCGACGCCCGCGGCGCCGAGGCGCGCGGCGAAGAAATCCTCAGCGTCACCGACGCCCGCGCCCGCGCCACCTTCGACCGCGCCGCCGCCGCGGCCGGCGGGCGCGTCGGCTTCGCCGCGCGCTTCCACCTCCACCCCGAGGTCGCCGTCGCGTTCGACCCCCACGCGGAAGCGGCGCTGCTGACCCTGCCGGACGGCGAGACCTGGGAGTTCCGCGCCGGCGGCGGGACGGTCGCGGTCGAACCCTCGGCCTGGCTCGCGCCGGATGCGCCGGCGCCGGTCGCCTCGCGACAGGTGGTTGTGCGCGCCGAGGTCGTCGAGTATCTCGGCCAGGTCACCTGGTCCTTCGGCCGCATCGGCCAGTCGCCCCGGAGCCGCTGAGCCCGGCGCCGGATCGCCGCTGGGAGCTGCCCGAACCATGCCCGCCGATCTCGTCCCGATCACCCGCGCCCTCCTGTCGGTGTCCGACAAGACCGGGCTGATCCCGCTCGCCGAACGGCTGGTCGCCGGCGGCGTCGAGCTGGTCTCGACCGGCGGCACCGCCGCGGCGCTGCGCGCGGCGGGCCTGCCGGTGCAGGACGTGGCGGCGCTGACCGCCTTCCCCGAGATGCTCGACGGCCGGGTCAAGACGCTGCATCCGGCGATCCACGCGGGCCTCCTGGCGCTGCGCGACGACCCGGCCCACCAGGCGGCGCTGCACGAGCATGGCATCGGCGGGATCGATCTGCTCGTGGTCAACCTCTACCCGTTCGAGGCCACCGTGGCGGCGGGCGGCGACTACGCCGCCTGCGTCGAGAACATCGATATCGGCGGCCCGGCGATGCTGCGCGCGGCCGCCAAGAACCACGCCTTCGTCGCGGTGCTGACCGACGTCGAGGACTACGCCCCGGTCCTCGCCGCGTTCGAGCGGACCGGCGGGACCGATCTCGCGCTGCGCCGCACGCTGGCGCTGACCGCCTATGCGCGCACCGCGGCCTATGACGCGGCGGTCTCGGGCTGGCTCGCCGACGCCCTCGGGGAGGCCGCGCGGCGGCGCGGCGCGGTGGCGGGGCGGCTCGCGCAGGGCCTGCGCTACGGCGAGAACCCGCACCAGTCGGCGGCGTTCTATCGCGACGGCTCACCCCGGCCGGGGGTCGCCACCGCGCGCCAGCTCCAGGGCAAGGAGCTGAGCTACAATAACATCAACGACACCGACGCCGCCTATGAGCTGGTCGCCGAATTCCCGCCCGGGGACGGCCCGGCCTGCGTGATCGTCAAGCACGCCAATCCCTGCGGCGTCGCGCGCGCGTCCACGCTCGAGGCGGCCTACCGCGCCGCCCACGACTGCGACCGGACCTCGGCCTTCGGCGGCATCGTCGCGCTGAACCGGCCGCTCGACGGGCCGACCGCCCGGGCGATCGCCGAGATCTTCACCGAAGTGGTGATCGCCCCCGAGGTGACCCCCGAAGCCGCGGCGGTGTTCGCGCCGAAGAAGAACCTGCGCCTGCTCGTCGGCGGCGGCCTGCCCGATCCCGCCGCGCCCGGTCGGGTCTGGCGCCAGGTCGCGGGCGGCTATCTGGTGCAGGACAGGGACGCCGGCCATATCGTCGCCGCCGATCTGCGCGTGGTGACGCGCCGCGCGCCGACGCCCGCCGAGATCGACGACCTGCTGTTCGCCTGGCGCGTGGCCAAGCACGTCAAGTCGAACGCGATCGTCTACGCGCGGGGCGGCGCGACGGTTGGCATCGGCGCCGGCCAGATGAGCCGCGTCGACAGCACCCGCATCGCCGCCTCCAAGGCGCGCGACATGGCGGCGGCGCTGGGCCTCGCCGAGCCGCCGACCGTCGGCTCGGTGGTGGCGTCGGACGCGTTCTTTCCCTTCGCCGACGGGCTGATAGCCGCCGCCGAAGCCGGCGCCGTGGCGGTGATCCAGCCCGGCGGATCGGTGCGCGACGACGAAGTGATCGCCGCCGCCGACGCCGCCGGCCTCGCGATGGTCTTCACCGGAATGCGCCATTTCCGCCACTGAGTGATCCCGGTCACAGATCCCCGTCCCACAGCGAGACACACTGCCGCTGGCGCGCGGGTTTCCGCGCCCGTGGGACAGGGAGTGTCGGGTGCCGGGTCCGTTCTGTGGAATTCTGTGCATCGTGCGCGCCGCGGTCGGGCGCGAGGCGGCGCGGCGCCGGTTTGTCCGCCTGCTCGAGTCGGACGACGCCACGCTGGAGGCGCTCGGCTGCAACCGGGCCGAGCTGCGGCTGGCGTTCCTGCTGCACGAGCAGCGGGACGCCGGCGACCCGGCCTCGCGCCCGCACCGCTGAGCTGCCGGAACGGCCCGGATGCGATTTGCCTTCCCGCCTCACTTGGAGCACATTTTCGGCGCTGCTGGCTGCGACCTTCGGCGCGGCCTCGACCGCCGTGCCTGCTCGTGAAATTCCGGGCTCACGCGCGCCCCGGGCGGAGATTCCCGGATCGCGCATTATGGCGTTCACCCTTCTTTCGATAAGGTGAACGATTTTAGTATTATCGTTTTATATCAGTTAGATGCTTGGAGTCGCACGCGTGCGACAACCCGCGGGTTTCGGCCTCCGGGCCTTGCGAAGCTATTCGCCCGCCCCGACCCTTGGATCATCGCGCCGGGGCCTCGGCTCGGGTCGCCGAAGCGACGCACGGCGGCAGGCGGCCCCCTCTTGGCCGGGGATCAGAACAGGAAGTCGCTCGCCGACGCCACGGTGGTGACGGGCGCCACCAGCCCTCCGGGTTCCGGATCGGCCGGCAGCTGCGGCGACAGTTCGATCTGGAAATCGGCGACGCCGTCGCCATCGACGTCGCCTTCGATCAGCCCGTTGGCGCGGCGCAGCTCGCCCGCGACCATGGAGAACTGCGCCCCGCTGACGAAGGTGAAGCGGTCTATCTCGACAGTCGCGACATTGGCGTCGATGGCGGACAGGTCGATCCTGTCGACGCCGCGTTCGAAGTCGGTGATCACGTCACGGGCGGCCCCGGGCAGGCTGTCCGCCAGTTCGGTGAAGACGAAGACATCCGTCCCGGCGCCTCCGGTCAACAGGTCGCGACCGGCGCCCCCGATCAGCAGGTCGTCGCCGTCGCCGCCGGCCAGCCGGTCGTTGCCGCCGCCGCCGGCGAGGCGGTCGTTCCCCGCCATTCCGTACAGGCGGTCGCCGCCGCTGCCGCCGTACAGCCGGTCGTCGCCGTCGCCGCCGTACAGGAAGTCGTCGCCGGCGTCGCCCGAAAGCCGGTCCGCGCCGGCGCCGCCGCGGATCTCGTCGTCGCCGCGGCCGCCGCGGATGTCGTCGTCGCCGGTGCGTCCGCGCAGCAGGTCGCCGAACGAGGTGCCGGTGAAGACGTCCGCCCCCAGCGTGCCGAAGATCTCCGGGACCTCCGCGTCCACGGCCTCGCCGAACCAGACGTGAAAGATCCGCCCGGCGTAGACGCCTTCACCCGGCGAGGTCTCGACCCCGACGCCGATCGCCTGCAGATCGACGTCGGCCCAGACCCCGAGCTTCGCCAGCACCGAATTATGCGCCGGCGACGCCTTCCAGCCTTCGAGCGCCGCGTCGGTGGTCGGGTATCCCGCGGCGCTGATCTCGTATCCGGCCGAGGCGTAGCCGGTCCCGATGCGCGCCGGCGCATCCCACATCACCTCGGGCGCGCGCTGATCCGAATAATAGTAGGCGTCGCTCCAGCTGTGCAGGTTCGCGCCGTCGGGCAGCTGCACGCCCGCGGCCCAGATGTTTTCGCGGGTGTCGACCACATGCCGCCCCGCCGTCGTCGACAACGCCTTGGACAGCCGGATCTCCGGGAGACCCAAGCTGGTGCGATACTCTGTAATCGCATGGTAAAGCGCCAGCTCCTGCAAGCTGATGCTGTCGTGCTCGTTGGGTAGCGTCACATCGACGGTCATACTGCTGGCTTCGCTTCTTGCGGCGTTAAGCCTGATCTAGGCCGACGCCCGTCCCGCCGCAATGAGAGAGGCGCAATATGGTTAAGACCCGCGGGCGGTTGCGGGACAACGCTCCCCGTCCTGGCCGCGCATTCAGCCGCGGCGACTCGCGGGGCCGAGGTCTGGCGTGGCCCGCGGTTCGGGGTGAAATGGCGCGAAAGCCACGGACTCGGGCGGGCGCGAGGCAAGCGCCTGAAAAGGCGTCCTTTTCGACGGCTGGAAA
>CAYTMB010000096.1:0-2342 GCA_964438465.1 uncultured Rhodovulum sp.
AGCTCGACCGAGCCCATCTCGCGCAGGTACATCCGCACCGGGTCGTCGGTGCGGTCCAGCGCCTCGCCGCCGACCGAGGTGATGGTGAGATCCCGCGAGCCGCTCTCGCCCTCGCCGATCTCCGGGGCCGGGGCCCGCTCCTCCTCCTCGCCCTCGTCGGATTCGATGGTGTTGATGCCCATCTCGGACAGCATCGCCATGACGTCCTCGATCTGTTCCGAGGTGACCTGCTCGGGCGGCAGCACCTCGTTCAGCTCGTCGTAGGTGATGTAGCCGCGCGCCTTGGCGTTCGCGATCATCTTCTTGACCGCGGCCTGGCTCATGTCGAGCATCGGCCCCGAGGATTCCGGATTCTCCTCGGGCTTTTTCGAATCGGGGTCTTTGGCGGCCATCGGCGATGCTCCATCTGCGCCCGGGAATCACCGGGGGTGGCGGCTGTGCGGTTGTCACCCACGAATCAGTGATTCGCAATCGGGGATCAGCGTTTCGGCGGTTTCTTCCAGATCTGTGCGTCGATCAGGTTTTGCAAGGTCTGGCTCAGAGATGATTCGTCCTGCGATTCGGCCTGGCCCTCGCTCAGCGGGCGCGCGACCGCGGCATGGGCGGCGTCGGCGGCCTCGCGCAGCCGCCAGGTCACGCCTTCGTCGGCCTCGCCTTCGATGTCGCGCTCGGCGTCGCGGGTCTCGCCGATCCGGCCGGCGCCGACGATCAGCCGCTCCAGCGCCTCGCCGATCGCGCGCGCGGCGAGGTCGATGTCCGCCCCGGCGCGCAGGTCGCGGTCGGCCGGCGCCGGCACCACCGCGATCAGCTCGGCGCGCGCGTCCCGGCCGAGCCGCGCCGCCACGCGATCGGCAAGGCCGGGCGCGTCGTCGTCCAGCGCCGAGACCAGCGCGTCGCGCACCGCCGCGAGGTCGGGACAGAGAAAGCTCGCGCGCTCCAGCCGCGCCTCGAAGCGGTGGGCCAGCGCGGGGTGGTTGAGGCAGCCGGCGAGGATCGCGCTTTCCCGCACGCGTCCCTCGGCCGCAGGCCCCGCCTCCGCCGTGGCGAGCAGCGAGGCGCGGGTGGTCGGGCGCGACGGGGCGGGCGGCTCGCGAAACCGCCCGTCGCGCTTGCCGCCGCCGGATTTGCCGCGCGCGGGCCGCGGGCGGGCGGGGTTGAACAGCGCCGCGCTGCGCAGGCGGAATTCGCTCTGGTAATGGGTGCGGATCGCCGGATCGGCGATGCGGGCGAGATGGCCGCGCAGCCGGGCGTCGAGCGCCGCGCGGCGCTCCGGGCTGTCGAACGACCCGCCGGCGGTCTCGCGCTCCCACAGCAGGTCGATCATCGGCCGCGACGCCGTGATCAGCGCCTCGAAGGCGCGCAGCCCGCTGGCGCGGATCACGTCGTCGGGGTCCTGCTTCGCCGGCATCAGCGCGAAGCGCAGCCCCTTGCCCGCGGTCAGCAGCGGCAGCGCCAGATCGACCAGCCGCTGCGCCGCGCCCTGGCCCGCCGCGTCGCCGTCGAGCGCCACCACCGGCTCGGGGGCGATGCGCCACATCAGCTGGACCTGCTCGGCGGTGATCGCGGTGCCGAGCGGCGCCACCGCATGCGCGAGCCCGGCCTGCGCCAGCGCGATCACGTCCATGTAGCCCTCGACCACCACCAGCGCGCCGGTCTTGCCGGCGGCGGTGCGGGCGGGGCCGAGGTTGAACAGGGTGCGGCCCTTGTCGAACAGCGGCGTCTCGGGCGAGTTCAGGTATTTGGCGCGGGCCTCCGCCGCCATCGCCCGCCCGCCGAAGGCGATGGCGCGGCCGCGCGCGTCGCGGATCGGAAACAGGATGCGGTCGCGAAACAGGTCGTAGGGCTGGCCGCCGTCGTCGGGGCGCCGCGCCAGCCCGGCCTCGATCAGCTGCGCCGGCGCCACGCCCTTGCCGGTCAGATGCGCGAACAGCGCCCGCCGGGCGCCGCCGGCGAAGCCGAGCTCGAAGCGCTCGCGGGTCTCGGCGGTCACGCCGCGGCGGTCGAGATAGGCCCGGGCATCGGCGGCCTGCGCGCCGGTGAGCTGCGCCCGGTAGAAGCGCACCGCCGCCTCCATCACTTCCGTCAGCCCGGTCGCGATCGCGGCCTTCGCCGCCGAGGCCGGGTCGCGCTCGGGCATGGTCATGCCGGCGTCGCGGGCGAGCCGCTCGACCGCCTGCATGAAATCGAGGTTCTCGGTCTCGCGCAGGAAGGTCACCGCGTCGCCCTTCGCGTGGCAGCCGAAGCAGTAGTAGAAGCCCTTGCGGTCGTCGACATGGAAGGACGCCGACTTTTCCTGATGGAACGGGCAGGGCGCCCACCAGTCGGCCTTGCCCGGGTTGGAC
>CAYTMB010000096.1:2442-8092 GCA_964438465.1 uncultured Rhodovulum sp.
CCGCGACGCCATTGACCCGCCCGCCCGGGGCGCGTTATGGCGCGCGGATCCGGGCGTCGGGGCCCGGGCGGCCCGGGAACCGGCGATGCGGGATGAGACGCCCATGAACGACGAGTGGAGCCAGCGGACCCGCCTCGTGCACGCCGGCACGCGGCGCAGCCAGTACGGCGAGACCTCCGAGGCGATCTTCCTCACCCAGGGCTTCGTCTATCCCTCGGCCGCGGCCGCCGAGGCGCGCTTCATCGAGGCCGGCCCCGAGGAGTTCATCTACGCGCGCTACGGCAACCCGACGGTGCGGATGTTCGAGGAGCGGATGGCGGCGCTGGAAGGCGCGGAGGACGCCTTCGCGACCGCTTCGGGCATGGCGGCCGTGCATGGCGCGCTGTTCGCGCAGCTCAAGGCCGGCGACCACATCGTCTCGGCCCGGGCGCTGTTCGGAAGCTGCCTCTACATCGTCGAGACGCTGCTGCCGCGGTTCGGGGTCGAGGTCAGCTTCGTCGATGGCGCCGACCTCGACCAGTGGGCCGCGGCGATCCGCCCGGACACCAAGCTGGTCTTTCTCGAATCGATCTCGAATCCGACGCTCGAGGTCATCGACATCGGCGGCGTCGCCGGGCTCGCGCATGCGGTCGGCGCGCAGGTCATCGTCGACAACGTCTTCGCCACGCCGATCTTCCAGCGCAGCCTCGATCTCGGGGCCGACGTGGTGATCTATTCCGCGACCAAGCACATCGACGGGCAGGGCCGCTGCCTCGGCGGCGTCGCGCTCGGGACCCGGGCCTGGGTGCGCGGCGTGCTGGAGCCGTTCCTCAAGCACACCGGCGGCGCGCTCAGCCCGTTCAACGCCTGGGTCCTGCTCAAGGGGCTGGAGACGCTGGATCTGCGCTGCCGGGCGCAGGCGGACAGCGCGGCGGCGATCGCGGCGGCGCTGTCGGGGCATCCCGCGCTGGCGCAGCTGATCTATCCCGGCCTGCCCGCGCACCCCCAGCACGCGCTGGCGGCGCGGCAGATGCAGACCGGCGGCACGATGCTGGCGCTGGAGCTGGCCGGCGGCAAGGCCGCCGCCTTCCGCTTTCTCGACGCGCTGCGGATCGTGCTGATCTCGAACAACCTCGGCGATTCGAAGTCGCTGGTCACCCATCCCGCCACCACCACGCACCAGCGCCTGACGCCGGCGCAGCGCGCCCGGCTCGGGATTTCGGACGGGCTGGTGCGGCTGTCGATCGGGCTCGAGGACGCCGGCGACCTGATCGCCGACCTGCGCCGTGCGCTCGACGCCGCCTGATCTGCCGGGTCCTAGGAATTTGGCAACGGGGCGCCATTTAGATGCGGCGGCGCAGCGTGCGAAAAAGGAACACCCTCGTCATGAACGTCCCCACCCGGCACAGCGAAGTTGCGCAGGCGAGCGCGCCTGAGGCCGTGCGGCCGAGCCGGGCGGAGGCCGAGGCGGCGGCGCGTACGCTCATGGACTGGGCCGGCCGCGACGCCGGCGCCCTCGCGGCGCTGCTGGGCGGCCGCGCTCCCGAGCTGAACCGCAGCTATCCGGCGGACTTCCGCGCCGACGCCGGCTATCTCGCCGGCCTGCCCGACCTGCAGAACGGGCCGGCGAGCCTGATCCGCGGCGCGCGCGCCGCGATCCAGCATGTCGGGATCTCGAACTTCCGCCTGCCCATCCGCTTCCGCCGCCGCGACGGCGGCGAGGTCCAGCTCGAGACCTCGGTGACCGGCTCGGTCTCGCTGGAGGCCGACCGCAAGGGCATCAACATGAGCCGGATCATGCGCTCCTTCTACCGCCACGCCGAGAAGGAGTTCAGCTTCGAGGTGATCGGCGGCGTGCTCGACAGCTACCTCGGCGACCTCGACAGCTACGACGCCCGCATCCAGATGCGGCTGCGCTACCCGATGCTGCGGCCCTCGCTGCGCAGCGGGCTGGAGGGCTATCAGTACTACAACGTCGCGCTGGAGATGGTCCGCACCGCCGATGCGGCCCAGCGCATCATCCACCTCGACTACGTCTATTCCTCGACCTGCCCCTGCTCGCTCGAACTCAGCGAACACGCGCGCGCCACCCGCGGCCAGATCGCCACCCCGCATTCGCAGCGGTCGGTGGCGCGGGTCTCGGTCGAACTCGTCGGCGCCGGGACGCTGTGGTTCGAGGATCTCGTCGACCTCTGCGCCGCGGCGATCCCGACCGAGACCCAGGTCATGGTCAAGCGCGAGGACGAACAGGCCTTCGCCGAGCTCAACGCCGCCAACCCGATCTTCGTCGAGGACGCGGTGCGCCTGCTCTGCGACGGCTTCGAGCGCGATCCGCGCATCGGCGACTTCCGCGTGGTGGCGAGCCACCAGGAATCGCTGCACAGCCACGACGCCGTCTCGATCCTGACCCGGGGCGAGACCTTCCGTCAGGCCAGCTACGACCCGCGGCTGTTCGACACGCTGCACCACGTCGGCTGACCCCGCGCCGCCGGCCCGGCGCCCCGGCTTGACAGCCGCGCGCGGCCGGCCCAACGATCCCGCCATGATCGACCTCCGGCCCGTGGGCTACATCGTCGGATGGCTGACCGGTCTGCTCGGGCTGCTGATGGCCCTCCCCGCCCTGCTCGACTTCCACGACGGCGACGACAACGCCCGGGCCTTCCTGGTGTCGATGGTGCTGACGCTGACCGCCGGGGCGGCGCTGGTCTGCGCCTGCGCCGAGCGCCGGCCGAGCGACCTGACGCTGAAGCAGGGCTTCCTGCTGACCAGCAGCGCCTGGATCACCTTCACCGCCTTCGGCGCGCTGCCGCTGTTGCTGGGCGCGCCGCAGCTGAGCTTCACCGACGCCTTCTTCGAGTCGATGTCGGCGATGACCACCACCGGCGCCACGGTGATCTCGGGGCTCGACACGATGCCGCGCGGCGTGCTGCTGTGGCGCGCCCTGCTGACCTGGACCGGCGGCATCGGCGTGGTGCTGCTCGCGATCATCATGCTGCCGGTGCTCAAGATCGGCGGCATGCAGTTGCTGCGGACCTCCGATTTCAACACCATGGGCAAGATCATGCCGCGGGTGAGCGAGCTGGCGCTGTCGTTCGGCACCGTCTACGTCGCGCTCACCATCGCCTGCGCGCTCGGCTTCGCCTGGGGCGGGCTCGACGGCTTCGACGCCATCGTGCACGCGCTGTCCACCGTCGCCACCGGCGGCATGGCCAACTACGACGATTCCTTCGCCCATTTCAGCGCCGCCACCCAGTATATCGCCACGGCGTTCATGCTGCTGGGGGCGATGTCGTTCGTGCGCTTCGTCCAGTTCGCCGCCGGCGATCCCGGCCCGCTGTTCCGCGACGCCCAGATCCGCGCCTTCCTGCTGATCTACGCCGGGCTCTGCGCCGGCCTGATCGTGGCGCGCCTGCTCGACGACCAGGCGATCGACGAGCTCGCGGTGCGCGAGGTGCTGTTCAACATGGCCTCGTCGCTGACCACCACCGGGTTCTCCACCACCGACTACACGCTGTGGGGCAGTCTCGCGGAGACCCTGTTCTTCTGCTCGATGATGATCTGCGGCTGCTCGGGATCGACCGCCGGCGGGCCCAAGGTGTTTCGCTACCAGCTGCTCGCCGGCGCGATCGGGGCCGAGATCCGCCGGCTGCACAGCCCCAACGCCGTCCACACCCCGCGGTTCCAGGGCGCCGCCGTCACCGAGGACGTGATGAATTCGGTCATCGCCTTCTTCATGCTGTTCTTCCTGACGCTCGGCGGCGGCGCGGTGCTGCTGGTGCTGATCGGCCTCGACCCGATCACCGCGATCTCCGGGGCCGCGGCGATGCTGTCCAACGTCGGGCCGGGCCTCGGGCCGCTGATCGGGCCGGCGGGCACCTATGCGAGCCTGCCCGACCCGGCGATCTGGGTATGCGCCTTCCTGATGCTGGTCGGCCGGCTCGAACTGCTCACCGTCTACGTCCTGCTGACCGGCGCCTTCTGGCGCGCATAGCGGGGCGGGGCGCGACGATGTCGCGCTGGACACGCCGCCCCGGACGGGGCGAAGCTCTTGCGCGCCATCGGAGGGTCGGATCATGCGATACGTCTTGTGCGCCGTGCTGCTGGCCGCGTCGGTCGCCGCGACCGGCGGCGAGGCCGCGCAGGCCGGCGTCGCGGGGGAGATCGTCGCCATTCCGGGCGGGACCTTCCAGATGGGCTCCGAGGCGTTCCACCCCGAGGAGCGGCCGGCGCACCAGGTCACCGTCGGGCCGTTCCGGATCATGGCGACCGAGGTCACCAACGCCGAGTTCCGCGCCTTCGTCGAGGCGACCGGCTATGTCACCAGCGCCGAGCGCGGCCTCGATCCGGCCGAGCACCCCGGCTGGCCGCCGGAGCTGCGGGTTCCCGGCGCGATGGTGTTCCGGATGCCCGAGGCGGTGTCGGGCCTCGGCGACGTGATGCAATGGTGGTCCTACCGGCCCGGCGCGTCCTGGCGCGCGCCCGAGGGGCCGGGCAGCTCGATCGACGGCCGCGACGACGCGCCGGTGGTGCAGGTCGCCGCCGAGGACGCCGAGGCCTACGCCGCCTGGGTCGGCGGCCGGCTGCCGACCGAGGCGGAATGGGAGTTCGCCGCGCGCGGCGGCCTCGACGGCGCCGACTACAGCTGGGGCGAGAGCTACGACCCGGCGCAGGGCTGGAGGGCGAACACCTGGCAGGGCGACTTCCCTGTCACCGACGTCGCCGCCGACGGCTTTCACGGCCCGGCGCCGGTCGGCTCCTTCGCGCCGAACGGCTACGGGCTCTACGACATGGCCGGCAATGTCTGGGAGCATGTCGCGGACTGGTTCGTCCCGGGGCACGCCGGGGGAGAGCAGACCGACCCGCACGGCCCGCCCGCCGAGCTGGCCGCGCGCTTCTCGCATCCCGACGTCGGTCCGCAGCGGGTGATCAAGGGCGGCTCCTGGCTCTGCGCCCCGCAGTTCTGCCTGCGCTACCGCCCCGCCGCGCGGCAGGCGCAGGAGATGGGGCTGGGGACGAACCACATCGGCTTCCGGGTGGCGTTCGACGCGGCGCCGGCGGGGTAGCCCGGCCGTTCCGCGATCCGGAGCCGGCCCGCCCGCCGGCCTGTGCGCCGCCAACCCGGCGGGCCTTCGTCCGGAACAATTCGGCCGCAACGCCGTTAATCATGCGAAGGCGACAGGAGCGAGCCATGGCCCCGCACGATACGGACACCGAGAAAGAGGCGAAACGTCACGCCGCGCCGCTGATCGGAATGGCCGTTGTCGTCGCTCTGGTGCTGGCGGGCTTCCTCTGGTGGGTGTCACAGGCGACCAAAGGCGCGGACGGCGTCGGCGAAGTCACCGAAGAGGCGCCGGAAGAGGTGCAGATCGAGACTCAGCCGCAGAACTGACGCCAGTTCAGCAGGGACTGCGTCGGCTCTGGCGGTGCCGATGGATCTCGAACGGCGTCAAGGCGCGGCGCGCTCCAATGGCGCCAGGAAGCTGGTTCAGCGTTCGTAGGCGACGCCGTCTCCGTCCCGATCCATGTATTCGTCAAAACCCACGACAAGCACTGGTCCATCGACGTAGGCCCGGGCTGGATCTCCTTGCACAATCGACGTCGCTCACGACCGGGGCTCCCTTGGCCTCTTCAGCTCGGGTGACAGCCGCCGTGCCGCGCATCGCCAGCCTAG
>CAYTMB010000097.1:0-8054 GCA_964438465.1 uncultured Rhodovulum sp.
CCGTAGCCGAGCAGGTCGTTGCCGCGCACGCCGTCGATGTCGACGATGTCCTTGATCCGCGCCGGGGCCGCGCTCGACGGACCGGCGAAGGCCCCGAACCAGAGCACGAGGAAGCCGGCGAGGAGCCCGAGGGAGCGGCGCATCGCGGTCCTAGCGCATGAAGTTGGTGAAGCGCAGCGAGGAGAGCCGCGCGGTGACGGTGTAGATGGTCTCCAGCTGGACCGCGAGCGTCTGGTAGGTCGAGGCGGCTTCGAGGTCGTCGGTGGCGATGAGCCTGGCGCGGGCGAGCGACAGGGTCTCGCGCTCGGAGGTGCGCTCGGCCCTGGCGCGCTCGATGGTGTTCTGCGAGACGCCGACCTTGGCGCGGAGCGCCAGCACGTCCTCGCGCGCCTCCAGCATCCGCTGGCCCGCGGCGCCGAGCAGTTCGAGCTGGGCGGCGGCGTCGCCGGCGAAGGCGCCGCCGTCAACGACCGCGGCCAGCGCCTGGGCGCGCAGCACCGAGACCACCTCGCCCGCGTCGGCGCGCACCGCGTAGTCGAGCCGGGCGCCGTCGCCGACCTCGACCGCGGCGAGATCGGTGGTGGAGCCGACGTATCCCGTGGCGAAGAAGCCGCCGCCGGGGGCGAAGTAGGCCTCGATGGCGGCGATGGCGCCGCCCGCCGTGGCGGCGCCGGCGGCGAGCGCGTCGAGTTCGGCGAGGATGTCGGCGGCGGGCGCCACGGCCGGGCGGTCGGTGGCGGCGCCGCTGAACAGCCCCTGCCCCGCGACGCGGGTGTTGAGCACGCCGACGGTGTCGGCGAAGGCGCGCCGCGCCGTCGCCGCGTGGATCTTGCCCGCCGTCAGGTCGCCGAGCCCGGTCGCGGCGTTGAGGTCGATCGCGAGGTCGCCGATCGGCGCGAGCACGCGGCCGAAGGCCTCCTGCATGATGTCGAGCCGGGTCTCGCTCAGCGCCAGCGTGTCGGCGAACACCGTGTTGCGGTCGAGTGCGCGCTCCAGCGCGAACAGCCGGGTCAGGTTGCCCCCCGTGGCCTCGTAGCGGCTCGCCTTCTGGCCGGTGGTCATCTCGAGCCCGGCGGTGTCGAGCCGGGCGCGGGTGGTGAAGGCCTGGCGCTGGAGCATCTGCATCCGCGCGAGATCCGAGGCGGTCCCGAGTTTCATCGCGTCATCTCCCCAGCAGGATGTCGAGCAGCCCGTCGATCACGCTCATCACCCGGGCGTTGGCCGCATAGGCCTGCTCGATCAGGATCAGCGCCTGCAGCTCGGCGTCGGTGTCGACGCCGATGGCGTTGGCCTCGCTGTCGGCGAGGACGATCAGGCGCGAGGTGAGGTAGGCGCTGGCCTCGTCGCTGCGCGCGCCGCGGCCGGCGTAGAAGGCGGCGATCTCGGAGGCCATCGTCGCTGCGTCGCTGGCGGCGTTCTGCGTCACCCAGCCGGCGGGGGCGCGCGCCGACGACATCGCGTCGGCGAGGGCCTGCAGGAAGCCGCCGAAGCCCTCCTCGCCGGGCGCCGGGGTGGCGAGCCCGTCGCGCAGCCGAAAGGTCTCGCCGCCCTGCGCGGGATCGACGGCGGCGTTGATCGCGAGCCGGCCAGCGAGGCCGGTCAGCGGGCCGGGGGTCGCGTCGACGAACAGCCCCTGCCCGCCCGCGTCGCGCGCGCCCGCTGGCGTCAGGTCGCGGAACCGGGCGATCAGCTCGCCGGCGTAGCGGTCCATCTCGGCGTCGAACTCGGGCAGGATCCGGTCGCGGATCTCGAACAGCGCGCCGAGCGAACCGCCGTCGAGAAGCCCGGTCCCCGAGCCGGCGGCGACCGCGACCGGGCCGGTCGAGGCGCCCTGATCCTGCATCAGCCCGCCGAGCGGGCTGCCGAGGCTCATCTCCGGCGTGACGATGCTGGGGCCCTGGGTGAACTTCAGCTCCCAGACCCGGCCGTCGAGCAGCGCGCCGCCGTTCGCCGAGTAGAGCGCCACCTGATCGCCGTCGCGCTTGACCGCGCGCAGCGGGATGATCCCGGAGACGGCGTCGATGATCCGGTCGCGCTCGTCCTGCAAGGCCGAGATGTCCTCGCCCTTCAGGCGCAGCGTGTTGATCCTGGCGTTGATGTCCTGCACCGCATAGAGCGCGTCGTTGACCGCGCCGACCTGGCGGGCGATCTCGCCGTCGGCCTCGGTGCGCAGCCGCACGTTCTCGGCGGCGACCGCGTTCACCGACTGCGCCAGCAGCCGCGCCGCGGTCACGGCGTCGGCGAGCTGGGTCGGGGATTGCGGGGCGTTGACGCTCGCCATCAGCCGGGTCTCGAGCGCGGTGGCGCGGGTGGCGAGCGCCCCGGGGGAGCCGGGTTCGCCGAGCGCGGCCGAGATGCGCTCGAAGGTCGCCGCCGTGGTCGAGGCGGCGCCGACGGCCGCCTCCATGCCGCGGCGCTCGGCGGTGAGGAAGGCGTTCTCGGTGCGATAGGTCCCGGTGACGCGCACGCCGGAGCCATAGCCGCCGAGCGCCAGCGAGGAGAGTTCGGTCACCCGCTTGCCGAAGCCCGGCGTCAGCGCGTTGGCGACGTTGTTCGAGATGGTGTCCGCCAGGCGGGACGAGGCCACGAGCCCGGAGGTCGCGTTGCTGAGGGCGCCGGAGATGCTCATGGCTCAGTCCTTTCTGGCGGTGGCGCGGGGCCGGTCAGCGCTTGAGGTTGGTGGTTTCCTGCAGCATCTCGTCGACGGTCTGGATGATCTTGGCGTTCGACGAATAGGCGCGCTGGGTCTGGATCAGCTGGGTCAGCTCCTGCGCGATGTCGGTGGTCGACTGTTCGCGCGCGAAGCCCTGGATGCCGCCGGTCGGCCCGGAGCCCGCGTCCCAGAGGAACATCGAGCCCGACTGCCGCGACAGTCCGAAGGTCTGGTTGTCGAGCACGCGCAGCCCGTTGAAGTTCGGCACATCGACGACCGGGACCTGGTAGATCACCCGGGTGAAGCCGGTGGAGTAGCTCGCGCTCATCAGGCCGTTCTCGTCGATGGTGACCCCGGTGAAGGTGCCGGCCGGCGAGCCGTCCTTGGTCACGCCGACCGGCGAGAAGGTCGAGGACAGCTGGCTGAGATTCTGCGGCCCGCCCGGAACCGTCGAGCCGATGGCGACGTCGACCGCCTGGGCGCCGAAGTTCAGCGCGACCTTGCCGGTCGCCGCGTTGTAGGCCGAGCTGAGCGGCGCCGCCGGCGCGCCGATCTGGGTGACGGTGGCGAGCCCGCCTGCGGTCGGCGGCGTGTCGCTGAACACCAGCCGGTAGGTGCCGCCCGACAGGCCGGAGGCCTGGTCGGTGATCGTCATCGTCCAGGTGTTGCTCTGCGGGGCGCCCGCCGCCGGGACGGTCGGCGCGAAGGACATCGCCAGCGTCTGCGAGGCGCCGAGATTGTCGAAATACTCGACGTTGACCGGCAGCGCCGTCCCGGGCGAGCCCGCCTGGGTCGCGGTCGCCGGCAGGTTGGCGTTGAGCGTGATGTTCGAGGTCGGCAGCGCGGCGAAGGAGGCGCGGTTGATCTGCACCGGGACCAGCCCCGCGTCGCTGTCGCGCGGCTGCGGCGGGATCTCGCCGTTGAGATCCGCGGGCCAGCCGAGCAGCACCAGCCCGGAGGGGGTGCGCAGATAGCCGCTGGCGTCGGCCTGGAACGAGCCGGTCGAGGTCATCATGAAGTCCGGATCGCTGCCCGCCGCTCCGATCGAGGTCAGCGAGGACAGCGAGGTCACCGGCAGCATGCCGCGCCCGGTGATCGCGAGGTCGGTGGCGTTGGCGGTGGTGGCGAGCGCGCCCTTGGCGTCGATGTCCCAGATGGCGTTGGTCTTGACCCCGCCGGCGGTGAACCAGCGCCCGCCGCCCGCGGTGTAGGGCGTGCGGCCGTCGCTGACCGCCATCGAGGCGAAGTCGACGTCGGCGCGCTTGTAGCCGAAGGTCTGCGAGTTGGCGATGTTGTCCGAGATGGTGGCGAGCTTGTTCGCGTTCGCGTTGAGGCCGGAAACGCCGGCGTTCATCGACGAGGAGATACCCATGCTCTGTCCTTTGTCCGTGGGGGGCGGTCGAGGGGTCGGGACCTTGGCGGCACTCTTGGAGGCCGGGGCTTAAGATCCCGCTAACGCGGCGCCGCGGCGGTTTTCACCGGCCGAAGCTGCGCAGCAGGGTGATTTCGATCCGCCGGTTGCGGTCCTCGACCGCCTCCGGATCGGACGCGCTGCGGTCGGCCAGCCCGGTGATCCGCGCCAGCCGGGCGTCGGCGACGCCGGCGGCGACCAGCAGGCCGCGGGCGAGCTGGGCGCGGTCGGTCGAGAGCGTCCAGGGATCGGGCCGCCCCGGGCCGACGTCGACGGCGGCGAGATGGCCGGCGATCGCCACATCGTTCTCGGTGCGCGCCAGCACCCGGCCGATCATCCCGAGCAGCCGCTCGAGGATCGGGTTCGGCGTCGCGGCGTCGTCCTCGAACAGCGGGGAGTCCTCGATGTCGAACACCTCGATGATCAGGCCCTCGTCGGTGATGCGGGTGCGGATGTGCTTCAGCAGCGGATCGGCCTCGACCGCGTCGCCGCTGGCGCCCATCAGCTGGTTCTGGATGTCCCACAGGGTTTCGTCCGCCGCCTGCCGGTCGGCGTCGTCCCGCGCCAGCGGGTCGCCCTCGCGGCCGGTCTCGTCGCGCGCCAGCACGTCCTGGCTGAACATGCTGGCGCCGCCGAAGGGCCCGTCGCCGCCGCCGCGGGTCGAATGGATCGGGATCGTCGGGCTGAAATAGTCGGCGAGGCCGAGGCGGGTCTCCTCGTCGGTGACGCTGAGCAGCCACATCAGCAGGAAGAACGCCATCATCGCCGTCACGAAATCGGCGTAGGCGACCTTCCAGGCCCCGCCGTGATGGCCGGCCGCGACGATCTTTCGTCGCTTGATGATGGTGATGTTCTTCGAGTTCTTGCGATCCATGACCCGGCCCCCGACCCGCCGCCGACCTAGCCCGGAATCTCTTGCCCCGCGGTTACCGCAGCCGCGAAGATGCGGCCGTCCCCGCGGATTTGTGTAAACAATTGACCGGGCTGCGTTCAGGGTTTGGCAAGGATTGGCCGCAATGCTCGGCGCGACGCCGTGTCCGAGGACCCTGCATGCCCGCCGCATCCGTGCTTTCGAAGAAGCTCCGCCAGGGCGGCGTCGCCCGCTCGCCGCTGCCCGACACCGAGCTGATCGGCGAGGCCCTCGCGCGCGGCGTCGAGGACCGGCTGCGGCCGCTGGTCAAGACCGTGCTGGCCGCCGAGGTCGCCGCGCCGCGGGTGACGCGGCTGTCGGAGGCGACGGGGCGGATCGCCGCGCCGGCGCTGCTCGGCGTCGTCGAGATCGAGGACGCCGACACGCCGGGGCTGATCGCCGCCGACGGCGATCTCGCCTATCACCTCATCGACCTGACGCTGGGGGGCGATCCGCTGACCGCGCCGGCGGCGGTGGCGCGCAACCTCACCGCAATCGACATGGCGCTGGGGCGGCTCTATCTCGACGCGGTGCTGCAGGCCTTCGCCGCGGCGATCGGGGTCGGGCTCGGGCGGCCGCTGACCAAGGCGATGCGCATCCGCGACCAGCGCCAGAACGTGGCGCAGCTGCGCCTCGCGCCCGACTATATCGACGTGCTGGTGGTCCGGCTGACGCTGTCGCTGGCCGAGGCCGGCCGGCGCGGGGCCTGCGAGATCATCGTGCCGCTGTCGGCGCTCGACGTGATCCGCGCCGCGATCGAGGCGCGGGCTACCCAGGCGGCGCAGGACCGTCCCAACGACCTGTGGCGCAGGCTGATGCGCCGCGCCGCCGCCGCCGCGCCGGTCCCGGTGGACGCGGTGCTGCACCGCCAGAGGCTGAGCCTCGCGGCGCTGCAGGGCCTGAAGGTCGGCCAGGTGATCGAGATCCCGCGCCAGGCGGCCGATTCGATCCAGCTCGTCATCTCCCAGCCCGGCGGGCGCAGCGCCACCATAGCCACCGGACGGCTGGGCGGCTTCCAGGACAACAAGGTGGTCAAGCTCGACACCCCGGTCGACCGCCGGCTGGTCCAGCATGTCGCCCGCGCGCTCCAGCCCCGCCCGACCCCGGCGTCGGAGGCCACGCCGCCGCTGCCGGCGGAGGCCGAGCTTACGCCTTAGCCGCGCCGCATCAGCCGGACCCGAGCTGCGACCAGCAGGGCAGCCGGTCGCCCGGCGCCGGCGTCGCCGCATGGATCGCGCGGGCCACCGCGCGCGACAGGCACAGCGCCGCGGCGTGGCCGAGTTCGGTCCGCAGCATCGGCGAGACCTCGGCGCGGCGTCCGGTCGCGACCGCGAACACCAGATCGCCGTCGGTCACGGTGTGGGCCGGCACGATGGCGCGGGCCATGCCGTCCTGCGCGGCTTCGGCCAT
Organism: uncultured Rhodovulum sp.; assembly: GCA_964438465.1. Taxonomy (GTDB): domain Bacteria; phylum Pseudomonadota; class Alphaproteobacteria; order Rhodobacterales; family Rhodobacteraceae; genus Amaricoccus. The sequence goes on from CAYTMB010000097.1 coordinate 6,385, forward strand.
GCGCCGGGCCGCGGCCTTGTCGAGGCCGGCGTCGGTCGCCACGATGGCGATGGTGGTGTTGGACGCGCCGTCGAAGGCGCCGGGCTTGCGCCGGGGCATCCCCGGCGGGACGCGGCGGGCGGCGGGGCCGAGGCCGCCGAACTCGTCGCCGATCTCGAAGGCGCCGGCCCAGAACTCGCGCCCCCCCGGCACGACGACGTCGCCGAAGGAATTGACCGCGACCAGCGCGCCGACGGTCTCGCCCGACGCGAGGACCAGCGAGGCCGAGCCGAGGCCGCCCTTCAGCGTCGCGGTCTGCGCCCCGGCGCCCGCGCCCGCCGAGCCGATCCCGAACGCCGCCGCGGCGGCCGCCAGCGCGGCCGCGCCGAGGGCGCGGTAGGGGTTGACCGTCCAGTCCTTGTCGCCGCCGTTGGCGAGGTCGAACAGGATCGCCGCCGGCACGATCGGCACGCGCCGCCCGGCGGCCATGTGGCCGCGGCCGGCGGCGGCCAGCGCGTCGGCGACGCCCGAAGCGGCGTCGAGGCCGAAGGCCGAGCCGCCCGACAGCACGATGGCGTCGACCGCCTCGACCAGCTGACCGGGCGCGAGCAGCTCGGTCTCGCGGGTTCCGGGCGCGCCGCCCATCACATGCACGGCGGCGGTGAAGGGCCGTGCCGCGGTCAGCACGGTGACGCCGGACTTCAGGCCGGCGTCGGCGGCGTTGCCGACGAGGAGGCCGGGCACGTCGGTGACGAGGTTGCGCGGACCGGGCCGCATCAGGGTTCGCCGCCGCCGGCCGGGATCATATGCAGCGGCCGCCGTCGACCTCGAGCGCGACCCCGGTCAGCATCGCGGCCTCGTCCGAGCACAGGAAGGCGGCGGCGTGGCCCAGGTCCTGCGGGGTGGAGAAGCGGCCGAGCGGGATGGTGGCGAGGAACTTCGCGCGCATCTCGGGGGTGTCCTCGCCGAGGAAGGACTTCAGCAGCGGCGTCTCGCCCGCGACCGGGCAGAGGGCGTTGACGCGCACGCCGTGGGGGGCGAGCTCGACGGCCATCGCCTTGGTGGCGGTGACCATCCAGCCCTTGGAGGCGTTGTACCAGGAGAGACGGGGCCGGGGCGACAGGCCGGCGGTGGAGGCGATGTTGAGGATCGCGCCCTGCCCGCGCGCCTTCATGCCGGGCACGAGGTGGCGGGCGGTCAGGTAGACCGACTTGGCGTTGACCCGGAACACCCGGTCGAATTCGGCCTCGGCGACCTCCTCCATCGGCTGCGGCAGGTGGGTGATCCCGGCGTTGTTCACCAGGATGTCGAGCGGGCCGAGCGCGCCGAGGGCGCAGGCGGCGATATGGGCGACCGAGGCGTCCGAGCCGACGTCGCCGACGACGAACTCGGCGCCGAGGACGCAGGCCATCGCCTCGACGGCCTCGGCGTCGATGTCGGCGATCATCACCCGGGCCCCCTCGGCGCGGAAGGCGCGGGCGATGCCGGCCCCGAAACCCGAGGCGCCGCCGGTGATCAGCGCGGTCTTGCCGTCCAGTCGCATGGGGTTCCTCCGGGCCTTTCCCGGCGGGCAGAGTGCGGGGCGGCGGGGCGCGGCGCAAGGGGGAGATCGGAGGGTTCGGGTCGGCATTCAGCGTGAATATTAGGTCAAGCCATTGATTTCACACAAATACTGAATCGCTAACGAACCG
>CAYTMB010000098.1:0-4810 GCA_964438465.1 uncultured Rhodovulum sp.
AGCGGCTTGATCGGCTCGGAGACCAGCGCCTGGAGCGCGACGCTCTCGATCGGCAGGCGGAAGCCGGCGAGATCGGCGAGCACGCCGGAGGAGCCGGCGACCACCAGGCAGAGCTGGCCGCACTTGATCGGGCCGCGGGTGGTCCGCACGCCGGTCACGCCGTCGGCGTCGCGGTCGATCCCGGTCACTTCGCAGTTCTGGATGATGTGCACGCCGAGGTCGCTGGCGGCGCGCGCGTAGCCCCAGGCGACGGCGTCGTGGCGCGCGGTGCCGCCGCGCGGCTGCCAGAGGCCGCCGAGCACCGGATAGCGCGGGCCGTCGAGGTTGAGGATCGGGACGATGCGGGCGATCCGGTCGCGGTCGACCAGCTCGCTGTCGATGCCGGCGAGGCGGTTGGCGTGGGCGGTGCGCCGCCACGCCCGCAGCTCGTGCTCGGTCTGGGCGAGCATCAGCACGCCCCGGGGCGAGAACATCACGTTGAAGTTGAGCTGCTGGCTCAGGTCCTCGTAGAGGCCGCGCGCCTTCTCGTAGATCGCGGCCGAGGACGGCTGGAGATAGTTCGAGCGGATGATCGTGGTGTTGCGCCCGGTGTTGCCGCCGCCGAGCCAGCCCTTCTCCAGCACGGCGACGTCGGTGATCCCGTGGTTCCTGGCCAGATAATAGGCGGTGGCGAGACCGTGACCGCCGGCGCCGACGATCACCACCCGGTAGGACGCCCGCGGTTCGGGCGCGTCCCAGGCCCGGCCCCAGCCGCTGTGGTGGCGCAGCGCCTCGCGGGCGAGGGCGAACACGGAATAACGGCGCATCGGCGCTGGCTCCTGCCGCGGACTTCGGCCTGTCATGCCCCATCGCGCGGCCCCGGCCAAGAGCCCGACCGGCGTCTCACCCATCATTCACGACATCGCGCGCCGGCGGAATTCCGCCGTTGTGCGCTGCGGGACCGGCGGATAGGGTCCGCCGCGGCAAAACGGGGCTTTCATGCAGGCGGACTCGCCATTCTGGATCGCGGTGATCGTGCTCGCGCTCGGCGTCGCCGGCGTGGTGCTGGCGCCGCTGATGCGCGCCAAGGCGCGGCCCGAACGCCGGGCGAGCTACGACATGCAGGTCTACCGCGACCAACTGCGCGAGATCGACGCCGACGTCGCCCGCGGCGTGCTGAGCGAGGACGAGGCCGCGGCGGTGCGGGTCGAGATCTCGCGACGGCTGCTCGGCGCCGCCGACGCCGAGACCGTCGAGGCGGCCGCCGACGCCGCCCCGCGCGGCCTGTCGCGCGTCGCGGCGATCGGGGTCGCCATCGCCCTCGTCGCGGCGGCGGGCGGGCTCTATGCGGCGCTCGGCGCGCCCGGGCGCCCGGACGCGCCGCTCGGGGCGCGGCTCGCCGCCATCGCCGCCCAGCGCGCCAATCGCCCGTCGCAGGCCGAAGTCGAGGCGATCGCCGCCGCCGGCAGGCCCGCGGCGCCGGCCGGATCCGAAGCGCCATCCGAAGCGCCGGGCCCGGCGGCCGAATCGCCCCCGCCCGACGCGGAGGCCGCCGCCGCGACCGATCTCGCCCTGATCGAGCGGCTGCGCGGCGTGCTGGCGAGCCGGCCGGACGACGTGGAGGGCCACCGCCTGCTGGCGCGGGCCGAGGCCTCGCTCGGGAACTGGCCGGAGGCGCGCGCGGCGCAGCAGCGGCTCGTCGAGCTGCTGGGGCCGGCGGCGCAGCCCGAGGACCGCGTCGATCTGGCCGAATTCATGATCGTCGCCGCGAACGGCTATGTCTCGCCGGAGGCGGAGACCAACCTGACGCGCGCGCTCGAAGCCGCGCCGGAAAATCCGGTCGCCCGGTACTATTCCGGGCTGGCGCTGGTGCAGAACGGCCGGCCCGACCTCGCCTTCCAGCTCTGGACCCGGCTGTTGTCGGAGGGGCCGCCCGACGCGCCCTGGATCCCGCTGATCGCCGCGCAGATCGACGAGGTGGCGATGCTGGCGGGCAAGTCCGCGCCCGCGGGGCCGTCGCGCGACGACGTCGCCGCCGCCGAGGCGATGACCGAGGCCGACCGCGCCGAGATGATCGCGGGCATGGTTTCGCAGCTGTCGGACCGGCTGGCCGCCGAGGGCGGGCCGCCCGAGGACTGGGCGCAGCTGATCCGCTCGCTCGGCGTGCTCGGCCGCACCGGGGAGGCCGAGGCGATCTTCCGCGAGGCCCGCGACACCTTCGCCGCGGACCCGGCGGCGCTGGCGCTGCTGCGCGACGCCGCCAAGGCCGCGGGGGTCGCGGAGTGAGCGCGACCCTGCACGACGACCCGGCCGCCTTCGCGGCGGAGCTGGCGCCGCGCCGGGCGCTGATGGGGCTCGACCTCGGCACCGTCACCATCGGCCTCGCGGTCTCGGACACCGGCCGGAGGATCGCCTCGCCGCTGCGCACGCTGCGGCGCACGAAGTTCGCCGCCGACGCCGCCGCGGTGCTCGCCGTCGCCGAGGAGCGCGGCATCGGCGGACTGGTGCTGGGCCTGCCGCGCAACATGGACGGCAGCGAGGGTCCGCGGGCGCAATCGACGCGCGCCTTCGCGCGCAACCTCGCGCGGCTGACGCCGCTGCCGATCGCCTTCTGGGACGAGCGGCTGTCCACCGTCGCCGCCGAACGCGCGCTGCTCGAGGCCGACGCCTCGCGCCGGCGCCGCGCCGAGGTGATCGACCATGTCGCGGCGGGCTACATCCTGCAGGGCCTGCTCGACAGGCTCGGCCATATCGAGGAGACCCGTGCATGAGCGACACCCTCGCCCGGCTTTTTGCGACCATCGAGGCCCGCGCGGCGGCCGACCCCGCGAGCTCGCACACCGCGGCGCTGCTGGCCCGGGGCGCCGCGAAATGCGCCGAAAAGTTCGGCGAGGAGGCCGTGGAGGCCATCGTCGCGGCGGCGCGGGGCGACCGCGCGGCGCTGGCCCACGAGGCGGCGGACACGCTCTACCACCTCCAGGTGATGCTGCGCGCGGCGGGGGTGGGCTGGGACGAGGTGCTGGCCGAGCTGGAGGCGCGCACCGCCCGCTCGGGGATCGCCGAAAAGGCGGGGCGGCCGGGATGATCGCCGCGCGCGCGCGGTCGTCGCGGCGGTTGTCAGAATTGTCGCGGTCGTCGCGGTTGTGTCGGCGGGCGGAGCCGCTAAGATGCCGCCGAGCGGTAGCGGGGCGGAGGCCGGCGCAGCGCGCAGCGCAAACTTCGGCACGGCCATGAAGCTCCCCGCCAGCGTCGCCCGCGAGATCAGCTACGCCAGTTCCGCGAGCACCCGCGTCGGGCGCGTGGTGATCCGCTCGGTCGAGAACCTGACCGGGCGGCTGCAGCTGATCCGGATGGCGCGCGACTACGACCGCGAGGTGGCGGCGGGCCGGGACTTCTGGGAAGTGCTGATCGAGCGCTACGGCCTGAGCCTGCAGCTGATGGGCGGGTCGTTCGGCAACATCCCGGCGACGGGACCGCTGGTGGTGATCTCGAACCACCCCTACGGCATTCTCGACGGGCTGATGCTGGGGCATATCCTGTCGCGGACCCGCGGCGATTTCAGCATCCTCGCGCATCGGGTGTTCCGTAAGGCCGAGGAGCTGAACCGCGTCATCCTGCCGATCAGCTTCGACGAGACCCGCGAGGCGCAGGCGGTCAATCTCGCCACGCGCAAGGCGGCGCTGGATCTGCTGGCCGCGGGCGGCTGCATCGGCATCTTTCCCGGCGGCACGGTCTCGACGGCGCTGAAGCCGTTCGGGCGGCCGATGGACCCGTCCTGGCGGCGCTTCACCGCGCGGCTGATCGCGAAGTCGGGCGCGACGGTGGTGCCGGTCTACTTCGAGGGCCACAACAGCCGGCTGTTCCAGCTCGCGAGCCACCTGCACCAGACGCTGCGGCTGGCGCTCCTGGTCAACGAGTTCAAGACCCGGGTCGGCGAGCCGGTGCGCGTGGTGATCGGCGCGCCGCTCGATCCCGCCGCGATCGCCGCGCGCACCGGCGACGCGCGGGCGCTGATGGATTTCCTGCGCGCCGAGACCTACCGGCTGTCGCCCACCCCGATCGACGATCTCGGCTACGGCTTCGAGTTCGAGGACGCGCGGTAGGCCCATGCCGATCGGCGTCTTCGACAGCGGGCTCGGCGGGCTGACCGTGCTGCGCGCGATGGCGGCGCGGCTGCCGGAGCAGGATTTCGTCTATCTCGGCGACAACGCCAACGCGCCCTACGGCCGGCGGGCGCCGGAGGAGATCTATGCGCTGACCGTCGCGGGGGTGCGGCGGCTGTTCGCCGAGGGCTGCGGGCTGGTGGTGCTCGCCTGCAACACCGCCTCGGCGGTGGCGCTGCACGACCTGCAGGTGAGCTGGCTCGACCCGACCGAGCGGCGGGTGCTCGGGGTGTTCGTGCCGGTGATCGAGCATCTGACCCGGCGCGACTGGGGCGACAACGCGCCGCCGACCCATACCGGGCTGCGCGACGTGGCGCTGTTCGCGACGCCGGCGACGGTGGCCTCGGGCGCCTTCCCGCGCGAGCTGAAGTTCCGCGCCCGCGACGTGACGGTCGAGGCGCAGCCCTGCGCCGGGCTGGTCGAGGCGATCGAGGCGGGCGATCTCGACCGCGCGGGCGAGGTCGCGCGGGCGCATGTGGCGGCGCTGCTGGCGCGGCTGCCGGCGCCGCAGTCGGCCGTGCTCGGCTGCACGCATTATCCGCTGGTCGAGGCGGCGTTCCGCGCCGCGCTGCCGCCGGAGGTGGCGCTGGTGTCGCAGCCCGATCTGGTCGCGGACAGCCTTGCGGACTATCTGCGCCGGCATCCGCGGTTCCGCGGCGGAACCGGCG
>CAYTMB010000098.1:4910-8048 GCA_964438465.1 uncultured Rhodovulum sp.
CACGACATCGCGATCCTCGGGGCGAGCGGCTATACCGGCGCCGAGCTGGTGCGGCTGATCGCGACGCATCCGGGGATGCGCATCGCCGCGCTGACCGCCGACCGCAAGGCCGGCCAGCGCATGGGCGAGGTGTTCCCGCATCTGCGCCACCTCGACCTGCCGGCGCTGACCACGATCGCCGAGGTGGATTTCGCCGGGATCGACCTGGTGTTCTGCGCCCTGCCCCACGCCACCAGCCAGGAGGTGATCGCCGCCCTGCCGCGCGGGCCGAAGGTGGTGGACCTCTCCGCCGACTTCCGGCTGCGCGATCCGGCGGTCTATGCGGAATGGTACGGCCACGAGCACCGCGCGCTGGAGCTGCAGGCCGAGGCGGTCTACGGGCTGACCGAGTTCTACCGCGACGAGATCCGGGCGGCGCGGCTGGTGGCGGGCACCGGCTGCAACGCCGCGACCGGCATGTATGCGCTGCTGCCGCTGCTGAAGGCCGGGGTGATCGATCCCGACGAGATCGTCATCGACCTCGCCACCGGCGTCTCGGGCGCCGGGCGCTCGCCGAAGGAGGGCATGCTGCATTCGGAGGTCTCGGAGGGCTACCACGCCTACAACGTGGCCAAGCACCGCCATCTCGCGGAGTTCGACCAGGAGTTCTCGAAGGCGGCCGGGCGCAGGGTCGAGGTGACCTTCGCGCCGCATCTGCTGCCGCAGAACCGCGGCATCCTCGCGACGGTCTATGTGCGCGGCGAGGCGGCGGCGATCCATGCGGCGCTGGTCGCGGCCTATGCGGACGAGCCGTTCCTCGTGGTGCTGCCGCTCGGGGAATCGCCGGCGACGCGGCATGTGCGGGGGTCGAACTTCGTGCATGTGGGGGTGATCCCGGATCGCCGGCCGGGCCGGGTCATGGTGTTCTCGACGCTCGACAACCTGACCAAGGGATCGTCGGGCCAGGCGATCCAGAACGCCAACCTGATGCTCGGGCTGCCCGAGACGATGGGGCTGATGGCCGCCCCGCTGTTTCCGTGAAACGCGCGCGCCGGATCTTCTGGGCGCTGTGGGACGCCTTCGAGCGGTTCCATCTGAACGACGGCTGGGCGATGGCGGGCTTCATCGCCTTTTCCGGGTTGCTGTCGATCTTTCCCTTCCTGATCTTCGCCGCGACGATGATCGGCATCTTCGTCGGCGAGGCGCGGTCGGCCGAGATCATCGACGCGCTGTTCGCCATCGCGCCCGAGCATGTCGCGCTCACGCTCGAGCCGGTGGTGCACGAGGTGCTCGGCAAGCAGAGCCAGCAGGTGCTGACGCTGTCGGCGCTGTTCGCGATCTGGGTCGCCTCGAACGCGGTCGAGGCGTTCCGCACCGCCTTCGACCGCGCCTATGCCGTGGCCGACCCGCGGCATTTCGTGCAGAACCGGCTGCTGGCCATCGTGATGGTCTTCGTCGGCGCGATCGTCGCGGCGGTGCTGGGGCTGATGATCATCTTCAGCCCGCTGGTGATGCTGATGGCCGAGCGCCTGACCGGGCAGCCGATCCCCGGCGCCGCGGGCTATCTCACCTATGGCTTCGGCGTGCTGGTGTTCTTCGGCTTCGTGCTGGTGATGCACGTCACCCTGCCCGGCCGCAGCCTGAGCGCGCGCCGGCTGTGGCCGGGCGTGCTGGTGACGACGGTGCTGTGGCTGTCGGCGGCCTCGGGCTTCACGCTGTATCTGACCTACACCCCGACCTACACCGTCACCTACGGCACGCTGGCCGGGGTCATCATCACCCTGATGTTCCTTTATATCACCGGGGCCACGATTATATTCGGGGCGGAACTGAACGCGGCGCTGCACCGGCTGGCGCCGCTGACGAGAGCGGAGGCGCCGTGGCCGTCGGACTGAGAAAACGTCGCCGCATCCAGCTCGTCGTCATCGGCGCGGCGCTGCTGACGATCGCGACCGGCATCGTCGGCTATGCGATGCGCGACGGCATCGAGTTCTTCCGCAGCCCCAGCCAGCTCGCCCAGCACCCGCCGCGCGCCGACGAGCGGTTCCGCCTCGGCGGGCTGGTCGCCGAGGGCTCGCTGGAGCGCGGCCAGGGCTCGGAGGTGCGCTTCGCCGTCACCGACGGCGGCGCGACGACCGCGGTGACGTTCCAGGGCATTCTTCCCGACCTGTTTCGCGAGGGTCAGGGCGTGATCGCGACCGGCCGGCTGGCGGGCGACACCTTCGTCGCGACCGAGGTGCTCGCGCGCCACGACGAGAGCTACATGCCCAAGGAAGTCGCCGATGCGCTGAAGGAACAGGGGCTGTTCCGCTACGGCGCCGGCGTCACCGGCGCGGCCGAGCCGGAGAGCTAGGCGCGCGGCGCACGGAGGGTTTGCGCGGGCGCGCAACATTGTGTCATGCTGGCTGATCGAGTGCGATCAACGCGCCGCCAGGGGAGGGTCCGACATGCGTGAAGTACAGATCCGTCACGAGACCGCCGGAGCGATCGGGTTCGGGGAGCGGCCTGCGCTGCTGATCGTCGATTTCGTCAACGGCTTCCTCTACCGGCCGCAGGCGGCCGGCGGCAACATCGCCGACGCGATGCGCCGCACCCGGCCGCTGCTGGAGGCCGCGCGCGGCGCGGGCGTCCCGGTGGTGCACACCCGGATCGTCTATGCCGAGGACGGCTCGGACGCCGGCCTGTGGCTGTTGAAATCGCCGCGGCTGCGCAAGCTGACCGAGACCGCCGAGGCGAGCCAGATCACCGTCTCGCTCGCGCCGGTCGCCGGCGAGAAGGTCGTGCGCAAGACCCAGCCCTCGGCCTTCTTCGGCACCGACCTGACCGCGCATCTGATCCGCCACGGCGTCGACACGCTGATCGTCGCCGGCTGCACCACCAGCGGCTGCGTGCGCGCGACCGTGGTCGATGCGATCAGCCACAACTTCCGCCCGATGCTGGCGGTGGACTGCATCGGCGACCGCGCCATCGGCTCGCACGAGGCGAGCCTGCACGAGATGGGGCAGAAATACGCCGACCTGATGCCGAGCGAAGCGGTGATCGCCAAGCTCAGCCGGCTGGCGGTGGCGTCCTGAAGGCGGCTCCGGACCACGGACCTGGGCGGGACGGGGCAAGCGCCTGAAAAGGCGTAATTTCCTTTGACTGGAAACCGGCTGGAAA
>CAYTMB010000099.1:0-8037 GCA_964438465.1 uncultured Rhodovulum sp.
GAGCACCCGATGAACTTCGGCTCGCCCGGCGTCACCGGCTCGGCCTGCGGCAACGCCGCCTGCGAGGCGGCCGATCTCGTCATCGGCGTCGGCACCCGGTTCCAGGACTTCACCACCGGGTCGTGGACGGTCTTCGCCAACCCCGACCGCCGCCTCGTCTCGATCAACGTCCACGGCTACGACGCGCTGAAGCACGGCGCTCTCGGCGTCGTCGGCGACGCGAAGGTCACGCTGGAGAAGATCGACGCCGCCCTCGGCGATCTGCACTTTGACGCCGCCGACGCCAAGGCCCGGACCGACTGGCACGCCACCGTCGCCAAGGTCACCGCCGCGCCGGCGAAGGACGCGAACAAGCTCCCCTCCGACGCCCAGGTGATCGGCGCGGTGCAGCGCGTCGCCACCGCGGACACCGTCGCGATGTGCGCCGCCGGCACCATGCCCGGCGCGCTGCAGGTGCTGTGGCAGGCGGCCAAGGGCGGCTACCACATGGAATACGGCTATTCCTGCATGGGCTACGAGGTCGCCGGCGCCTTGGGGATCGCCCTCGCCGCCCCCGAGAAGGAGGTGATCTGCTTCGTCGGCGACGGCAGCTACATGATGGCGAACTCGGAGCTCGCCACCGCGGTGATGCGGCGCGTTCCGTTCACGATCGTGCTGACCGACAACCGTGGCTACGGCTGCATCAACCGGCTGCAGCAGGAATGCGGCGGGGCCGAGTTCAACAACATGTACAAGGACAGCAACGTCGAGGTTCAGCCCGAGATCGACTTCGTCGCCCATGCCGCCTCGATGGGCGCCCATGCCGAGAAGGCCGCCGACATCGCCGATCTGGAGGCGAAGATCGTCGCGGCCCGCGGCCGCGCCATCCCTTCGGTGATCGTCATCGACACCGAGGCGGTCTCGGGCACCGGCGCCGGGGGATACTGGTGGGACGTCGCCGTGCCGCAGGTCGGCGGGCCGGACCGGCTCGAGAAGGCCCGCGACCGCTACGACGCCAACGCCGCGCTGCAGCGCGTCTTCAACTGAAGGTTCTGACCTCATGATCCTCTACGGAACCAATCCCATCGCCTGGTCGAACGACGACGACTGGAGCCTCGGCGACCATCTCAGCCTTGAGGATTGCCTCGACGACTGCCGGCGCATCGGCTTCGACGGCATCGAGAAGGGTCACAAGATGCCCGACGAGGGCGCCGCGCTGAAGGCGAAGCTCGCCGAATACGGCCTGCGCTTCGCCGCCGGCTGGCACTCGACCAACCTCCTCGTCAACGACATCGACACCGAGAAAACGGCGCTGCAGGCCTGGATCGACTTCACCCGGGCGGCCGGCGGCGACCACATCAACGCCTGCGAATGCTCCAACACCGTTCACGGCGACGACAAGGTCGCGGTGAACGATCGCCCGATCCTCACCGACGCCGAATGGGAGCGCTTCTCCAAGGGCTACGAGGAGCTGTCGCGCTTCGCCGCCGGGCAGGGCGTGCAGATGGGCTACCACCACCACATGGGCACCATCATCGAATCCGCCGCCGACATCGACCGCTTCATGGCGATGGCCGGCCCGCACACCCGGCTGCTGCTCGACACCGGCCACTGCGCCTTCGGCGGCGCCGACCCGGCGCAGGTGGCGGCGAAATACATGGACCGCGTCACCCATATCCACGCCAAGAACGTCCGGCCCGAGATCGCCCGCGAGGTCCGCGATCAGAACCTCTCCTTCCTCGAGGGCGTGCGCCGCGGCGCCTTCACCGTGCCGGGCGACCCCGAGGGCTGCGTCGCCTTCGAGCCGGTGCTGAAGATCGCCGCCGAGCACGGCTATTCCGGCTGGCTGGTCATCGAGGCCGAGCAGGACAGCGCGGTGCGCGAGCCGTTCCACTACCAGAGCATGGGCCTGAAGGCGCTCAAGGCGATGGCGCGAGAGGTCGGCCTCGACAACGAACGGGCGTCGGCATGAGCCCGCTCCTGAAGAAGCCCTTCGGCGCCCACGGCAAGGTCCACGCGATCACCCCCGCCTCCGCTGGCTGGCGCTACGTCGGCTTCTCGCTCTGGCGCCTGCGCGCCGGCGAGACCGCGGCCGAGGCCACGGGGACGAACGAGGTCATCCTCGTCCTCGTCGAAGGCAAGGCCCGGATCACCGGCGCCGGGCAGGACTGGGGCGTGCTCGGCGAGCGCATGGACGTCTTCGAGAAGACCCCGCCGCACAGCCTCTACCTGCCGAACGGGACCGACTGGACCGCCGCCGCAGAGACCGACTGCGTGCTCGCCGTCTGCACGGCGCCCGGCCGCGGCGGCCACCCCGCCCGCCGCATCGGCCCGGACGGGATCACCCTCGCCACCCGCGGCAAGGGCACGAACACCCGCCATATCAACAACATCGCCATGGAGGCCGAGGACTACGCCGACTCGCTCCTCGTCACCGAGGTGTTCACGCCGGCCGGGCACTGGTCGTCCTACCCGAGCCATCGCCACGACGAGGACGACTTCCCGCGCATCACCTATCTCGAGGAGACCTACTATCACCGCCTGAACCCGCGGGACGGCTTCGGCGTCCAGCGCGTCTACACCGACGACGGCCTGCTCGACGAGACGATGGCGGTCCGCGACGGCGACGTCACCCTGGTGCCCCGCGGCCACCACCCTTGCGGCGCCCCCTACGGCTTCGAGATGTATTATCTCAACGTCATGGCCGGCCCGCGCCGGAACTGGCGCTTCGTTCCCGCGCCGGAAGTCGAATGGATCATGAAGCGCGACGCCTGACGGAGGAAGCCATGCGGCTCGGACTGGTCGGATACGGCGCCGGAGGGCGCCACTTTCACGCCCCCTTCATCCTCGCCGCCGATGGCGTCGATCTTGCCGGCGTCGTCGCGCGCGCCCCGGCGACGGTCGCGAGGGTCCAGGCCGACCTGCCGGGGACGCCCGTCTTCCCGAGCCTCGCCGCGATGATTTCGGCGGGCGGACTCGACGCCGTGACGATCACCACCCCGCCCGACACCCGTCGCGACCTGGTGCTCGAAGCGATCGGCGCCGGCTTGCACGTCGTCGCCGACAAGCCCTTCGCGCCATCGGCCGAGGCCGCCCGCAAGCTCGACGCCGCCGCGAAGGCGAAGGGCGTCGTGCTCGGCGTCTTTCACAACCGCCGCTACGACGCCGATTTCCGCACCCTTCGCAGGATTGTCGCCGATGGCCGCCTCGGTCGGGTCTGGCGCGTGCACACCCGCATGGACCTCGACGAGCCCGAGACCCTGGAAGCCGGCGCGACGGGCGGCCTGCTGCGCGACCTCGGGAGCCATCTCGTCGACCAGATGCTCGTTCTCCTCGGTCCCGCCGTCGCGGTCGACGCCCAGCTCGACATGGTCGAGCTGCCCGCGGGCGCCACCGACGCCGGCTTCACCCTCACCATCCGCCATGCCGGCGGCGCGCATTCCCATCTCTCGGCCAGCAAGGTGAACCGCATCGCGGCCAAGGAATACCGCGCCTACGGCGCCGCCGGCAGCTACGTCTCCTCGGCGAGCGACGTGCAGGCCCGCTCGATCTTCGCCGGCCGCCGCCCGGCCGACGACCCGGCGGGCTGGGGCTACGAGCCCGAGGCGAATTGGGGAACGCTCCGCACCGCCGCGGGCGCCGAAGGCGTTCCCTCAGAACAGGGCCGCTACCACGACTACTACGAGGCCTTCGCCCGCGCCGCCCGCGACGGCGCCCCGCCGCCGGTCACCGCCGAAGAGGCCACCCGGACCCTTGCCGTGCTCGACGCTGCGCGCGAGAGCGCGGCCACGGGACGCTCGGTCGCGCCGCCGGCGGAATGATCGCGGCTCTCAGCAGTTCTCGATCATGTGAATCCGCACCGGCGTCACCGTCGCCGGCGGCGGCGCCTCCAGCCTGCCGAAATGCGCCGCGATCACCTCGATCGCGGTCCGCACCTCGAACTCGGGGTTCTGGTCGATGATCGCATCGATCATGCCGTCGCGCAGCAGCCGGCGCCGCTCCTCGGTCAGCTCGTGGGTGATGAAGACGACTCCGCTCCGCCCCGCGCGGCGGATCGCGTCGACCACCGGTTGCGCGCCGGCCGAGGCGTTGTAGATGCCCTTGATCGCCGGGTTCGCCTTCAGCGCGCGGAACACGAGTTCGCCGGCCCGCTCGCCCTGCTCGAGGCTCTGCAACACCTCCAGCAGCCTCACCCGGGGGTAGCGCTCGCTCAGCACCGAGCGGAATCCCGTCTCGCGCTCCTCGTGGCCGATCATGCTCAGCATCCCGGCGATCATCACCGCCTCGCCGCCGGCCGGGCCGAGCAGCCGTCCCATCAGGTCGCCGGCCACCCGCCCCGACTTCCGGTTGTCCGGCCCGACATAAGTGTGCCGCCCGCCGCCACGGAGGTCGGTGGCGAGCGCGATCACCGGCTTGTCCTGCGCCGCAACCTCGGCGAGCGCCGCCGCGATCTCGTCGTGATGCGCGCTGCAGAGGACCAGCGCGTCGTATTCCGGCGCCAGCGCGGAAATCATCCGCGCCGTCCGCCGCGGGTCGGCGGGCGCGATGTGGCTGATGCGGAACTGCAGGTTCAGATGCCGGTAGTCGCGGTTCGCCGCCTCGAAGGCCGCCTGCACCGCCGCATGGAAGGGGTTCGCCCGGGGCTGGAGCAGCACCGCGACCCGCAGCGTTCGCGCGGCGCGCTGGTCGAGGGCGCGGTCGAGTCGAAGCCGGCGCGCCCACTCGAGCACGCGCCGCTCCTTGTCCGGCGCAACCCCGCCACGGCCGTTCAGCACCCGGTCGACCGTCGCGGCCGATACCCCGGCCGCCTGCGCCACGTCCCGCGCCGTCGCCTTCCCGGCCATCCTTGATGAGATCTCCTCAAGAGCGAAGTTTTTCGCCGCATAGCCCGGGTGTATGCCTCGGGGCAAGCCGGATGCATCCGAACAACGCTGGCGGGGAGGGAAAAAATGACCGAGATCGCCGTCTTCGGCGCCGGCCGGATCGGCACGGTGCATGCCCTCAACGTGGACGCGCTGCCGTCGCTGCGGGTGCGCTACCTCGTCGACCCGGTCGCCGGCGCGAGCCGCGAGGGCCTCGCGGCGCGCATCGGCGCCGAGGTCGTCGCGCCCGAAGCGGTCTTCGCCGACCCGGAGATCGCCGGCGTCGTGATCGCCAGCTCGACGGACACCCATGCCGCCTTGCTGGAAGCGGCGGCGGCGGCAGGCAAGGCCGCGTTCTGCGAGAAGCCGGTCAGCCTCGATTTCGCGACGGTCGAGCGCGTGACGGCGCGGGTCATCGACGCGGCCATCCCCTGCATGCTCGGCTTCCAGCGCCGCTACGACCCGGACTTCCGGGCGGTGCGCGACCGTATCGCAAGCGGTGCCGCCGGGGCCCTCGAGCATGTGGTCATGCACACGCGCGACCCCGCTCCGCCGCCCCGCGCTTATGTCGAGCGCTCGGGCGGCATGGTCCGCGACCAGGCGATCCACGACTTCGACATGGCGCGCTATCTCCTCGGCGAGGAGATCCGCACGGTCTACGCCGTCGGCGCCTGCCTGATTGACCCGGAAATCGGCGCCGCCGGCGACATCGACACCGCGATGATCACCCTCACCTCGGCCTCGGGGCGCTTCGTGCAGATGGTGAACTGCCGCCGCGCTCCGTTCGGTTACGACCAGCGGCTGGAGGCGCTCTGCTCGAAGGAGGCGCTCTATGTCGAGAACCGCCCGATGACGTCGGTCCGCATCGGCGACGCCGGCGGCTTCCGCTCCGCGCCGCCGATGAACTACTTCATCGAGCGCTTCGCCGCGGCCTACCGCGCCGAGATGGCGGCCTTCGCCGCGATGCTGGAGACCGGCGCCGCCCCGCTCGCAGGCATCCGCGACGGCCTCGAGGCGCAGCGCATCGCGGAGGCGGCGATTGTCGCGATGCGGACCGGACAGCCCGTAACCCTGACCCCCGACTGGCGGCCGACCTCAGAAACAAGGCGGATGAACCCATGACCGAAGACTGTCAGACGCTCCCCGACGGTGTGCGTCTCGCCGTAAGCCCGCTCTCCTGGGCGAACGACGTGCTCGAGGATCTCGGCGCCGACATCTCCCTCGAGACCTGCCTCGGCGACGCGGCCGCCGTCGGCTACGCCGGCGTCGAGCTTGGCCGCAAGTTCCCGCGCGACCCGGCCGTGCTCGGCCCGCTCCTGCGGGAGCACGCTCTGGCGCTCGCGTCCGGCTGGTGGTCGGGCGAACTCGCCGAGCGCGCCGTCGAGGCCGAGATGGCCGCCGTCGCCCGGCACGCGACGCTCCTCGGGGCGCTCGGTTGCGCGGCCATGGTCTACGGCGAAGCGGCGATGATGACGCCCGGCGCGCCGCTCGACGCGCCGATGTCGCGGCGCCGGCTGATGCCGTCCGACGAGGTCGCCGGCTACGCCGCGCGGCTGACCGAGTTCGGCAAGCGCCTCGCCGGAGACTACGGACTCGTGCCCGCCTATCACCATCACCTGATGATGGTCGCCGAGACCTTCGACGAGATTTCCGCGATCATCGATCGGGCGGGCCCGGAGCTTGGGCTCCTGCTCGACACCGGCCATGCCGTCGCGGCGGGGTTCGACTACGCGCGCATCATCGATCGCTTTGGCGACCGGATCGTGCACATCCACCTGAAGGACGTCCGCCCGGAGCGACTGGCGGCCGTCCGCGCCGGCGACGAGAGCTTCAACGCCGCAGTCCGTGGCGGCCTGTTCACCGTCCCGGGTGACGGCGCCGTCGACTTCGCCCCGGTCGCCCGCTTCGTGCGCGCCTCGGGCTACCGGGGGTGGCTGGTGGTCGAGGCCGAGCAGGACCCGGCGCTCGCCCCGCCGCGCCCGGCCGTCGCCCGCGCCCGATCCCACATCCTTTCCACCTTCGCCAGCGTCGGGAGCCCCGCATGACCAGGACACTCAACGTCGGCCTCATCGGTTCGGGCTTCATGGGCCAGGCCCATGCCGACGCCTTCCGCCGCGCCGCGATGCTCTACCGCGACCTGCCTCTGCGCCCGCATCTCTACATGCTGGCCGATGCGACCGACGCCCTCGCCGCCGACGCCGCCGCGCGCTTCGGCTTCGAGAAGAGCACCGGCGACTGGCGGGCGCTGGTCAACGACCCGGCCGTCGATGTGGTCGACATCACCTCGCCGAACGCCCTGCACAAGGAGATGGCGCTCGCCGCCATCGCCGCCGGCAAGCACGTCTACTGCGAGAAGCCGCTGGCGGTCACGCTCGCCGAGGCCGAGGAGATGGAGGCCGCCGCGCGCAAGGCCGGGGTCAAGACCATGGTCGCCTTCAACAACATCAAGACCCCGGCGGCGATGCTGGCGAAGCGGCTGATCGAGCGGGGCGAGATCGGCACGCCGATGCGCTTCCGCGGCTGGTTCGACCAGGGCTTCTTCAACGATCCCGAGCTGCCGTTCTCCTGGCGCTGCAGCCGCAAGCAGGCGGGGTCCGGCGCGCTCGGCGATCTCGGCAGCCATGTGATCTCGGTGGCGCAGTACCTGATGGGCGAGGTCGAGAGCACCGTCGCCCAGACCCAGACCTTCTTCCCGACCCGGCCGGCGCCGCAGGCCGGGTCGGGTTACGGCGCGAAGGCTTCCGCAGGCGCGGTTCGCCTGGACGTCGAGAATGAGGACCAGATCCAGACGCTGGTTCGCTTCGCCAGCGGCGCCGGCGGCACGATCGAGGCCTCGCGCGTCGCCGCGGGCAAGGTGTTCGGCGTCTACTGGGAGGTCTCCGGCGCCGAGGGAACCATCCTGATGGACGGCGAGCGCTTCAACGAGCTGAAGATCGCCCGCTTCAACGACCCCAAGCCCGATCGCGGCTTCAAGACCCTCTACGCCGGCAGCCAGGTGCCGCAGTTCTCCGCCTTCTTCGGCTTCGACTTCGCCGGCGGGGGCCTTGGCTATTTCGACGTCAAGGTGATCGAGGTGCGCGACCTGATCGAGGGGATCGCCGGCCCGGGCGATTGTTTTCCGAACTTCGCCTTCGGCCTCGCCAACGAGCGGATCATCGACGCGATGGAGCGTTCGCTCGACACCGGCCGCTGGGAA
>CAYTMB010000100.1:0-7806 GCA_964438465.1 uncultured Rhodovulum sp.
CAATGGCTTGTCCATGTGGGCACGCGTGCCCACCCTGCGCCTCCGCGCCTAGTAGCGCAGCCTCGCGTATTGCGAGGACCGCGACGCCTCCTGCGCCTGCGCCAGCGTCAGGACGCCGCGCTGGCCGAGCAGGGGAACCAGCCGCAGGAACACCTCGGCGGTGGTCAGCGCGTCGCCGAGCGCGGTGTGGCGCGCCGCCGGGGCGACGCCGAGGCGCGCGGCGAGGGCTTCGAGGCCGTGCGACGCGTCGCCCGGCTGCACGACGCTCGCCAGCAGCAGGGTGTCGAGCACCGGCTGGTCGAACCGCACGCCGCTGGCGTCCTCCTTGAGCGCGAGAAAGCGCATGTCGAACGCGACGTTGTGGCCGACCAGCACGGTGTCGCTGGCGAAGGCGTGGAAGGCGGGCAGCACCTCGGCGATGGCCGGCTTGCCGCGCACCATCGAGGGATCGATGCCGTGGATGCGGGTCGAGGCCTCGGGGATGCTGCGGCCGGGATCGACCAGCTGGTCGAAACACTCACCGGGCAGCAGCCGGCCGTTGACGATGCGGGTCGCGCCGATCTGGAGGATCTCGTCGCCCTGGGCCGGGTCGAGCCCGGTGGTCTCGGTGTCGAAGACCGTATAGGCGATCTCGGCCAGCGACCGCTCGTCGAGCGCGCCGTGCCCGGCCCCCGCGAACAGCTCGAAGTCGTAGTATTCGGGCCGGCTGCCCACCAGCGCCGGGGCGCTGACCGGTCCCGACGCGGCGAGCGGGAGCAGGAACCGCAGGCAGGACGGCCCGCCCGCGCGGTCGCGCTCGATCCAGACCTCGCCGCCGTGGCGCTCGGCGACCTCGCCGACCGACAGTGACGAACGCCCGCCGCGGGCCTCGATCGGCGCGCCGCGCCAGTCTCCCAGTGTCCCGGCGGCTTCGGCCCCGCCCGACCAGGCCAGATCGAGATGCGCGCGGGTCCCGGCGCGGGCGAGGCGCAGCCGCAGCGCGGGCCGCCCGAACGCCGCGCCGACGCGCCCGGCCAGATCGGCCAGCGCCTCGAGCAGCGCGAAGCTGTCGACGCTGAGCCAGAGCCCCGGGTCCGGGGCGTCGATCTCGGCGGTCTGGCCGTGATCCTCCTCGATCCGGCGCTGGACGGCGGCCAGCAGGTCGGCGCCGAGCATCTCCTGCAACTGCCAGCGCGAGGTCGGACCCTGGGACGGGTTCGCCGCGAAGGCCGCGAGCCGCGCGCCCAGCGCCGCCATCTCGTCGCGCACGACCGCGTTGAACCGCGCGCGTCCCTCGGCGTCGAGGTCGGGATAGTCGAGCATGTCGAGCGCGGCCTGCATGCCGGCGAGCGAGGCGCGGCTGCCTTCGGTCAGCTCGATCAGCTGCCGCTCGCGCAGCGATCCCGCCTCGTGCTCGTCGGTGATGTCGTCGAGCAGCAGCACATACCCTTCGAGCGCCGCGTTCCGCGACGCCGCCGCCCGCACCGGCGCCATGTTGACGCGGAGCAGATGGCCTGCGGGCGTGGTGGTGACGAACCGCGCCGAGCCGCCGCGGCGCTCGACCGTCTCGACCGCATGCGCGATCAGCGGGCGGTCGATCACGCCGTGGATCGAGCGCCCGAGCCCGATCAGCTCGGCGCCGGCGGCCATCCCCGGCGCGCGCGACAGCCGCCGGAACAGCTGCCGGGCGCGTTCGTTGTAGAGCAGGATGCGCCCGTCCGCGTTGCAGACGACGACGCTCTGGTCGAGTTCGGCCATCAGCGCGCCGAGCTGGTCGCGCTGCGCGGCCACGTCCCGGCTGGCCGCCGCGACGAGCTGCGCCATCTCCTGCTGCAACACCCGCCGCTGGCCGGCGAGGCGGTTGATCGCCCCGGCCAGCGCCCGCGTCGGCGCCCCGCCGGCGGGCTCGAGGTCCGGCGCGGCGGCGTCGCCGACCAGAACTTCGGTGGCGTCCGCGAGCCGGGCCGGCGCGGCGACATGGGCTTCGTGCAGGCGAAAGACGCCCCAGGCCGCCAGCGCCGCCGCAACCAGAAACCACGCCACCGCCAGCGCGCCGTGCGACGCGACCAGCGGGCCGGTCGCGGCCGCGACGCCGGCGCGCTGCGCCGGGTCGAGCGTCAGGCGCAGCAGCAGGCCGCCCAGCGCCAGCCACAGCGCCAGTGCTGCGCCCGGCGCGAGCATCGCCAGCAGCAGCCGGCGGGTCACGCCAGCATCTCGCGGACCTTCTGCACCAGGTCGCGCGTCGAGAACGGCTTGGTGACATAGGCGTCCACCCCGACGCCGAGTCCGCGCGCCACATCGGTCTCGCGGCCCTTGGCGGTCAGCATCAGGATCCGCGTCTCGCGGATCAGGTCGTCGGCCCGCACGGCCTCGCAGACCTCGAAGCCCGAGAGCAGGGGCATCATCGCGTCGAGCAGCACCAGCCGGGGCCGCTCGCGGCGGATGGTCTCCAGCGCCTCGCGGCCGTCGCGCGCGACCAGGACGTCGTAGCCTTCGCGCTTCATCATGAACTCGAGCGAGACGACGATGTTCGGCTCGTCGTCGGCGATCAGGATCTTCACGCTCATGACTGGTCCCTTTCGATCATCGCGAACGGCAGCCGGAAGGCGAAACAGGCGCCGCCGCCCGGGTTCGGCTCCAGCCACATCCGGCCGCCGAAATGGTCGACGATCTGCCGGCTGATCGGCAGGCCGAGCCCGGTGCCGGCGGGCCGCGACTTGGCGTCGCCGCCCTGGCGGAACTTCTCGAACACCGTCGCCCGCTCGGACGCCGGCACGCCGGGGCCGTTGTCGCGCACCTCGACGACGAGGCCGTCGCCGTCCCTGCGCAGCGCGACGTCGACCCGCCCGCCCTGCGCCGGGACGAACTTGGCGGCGTTCGACAGCAGGTTCACCATGACCTGCATCAGGCGGTCCGGGTCGGCGCGGATCAGCGGCGCGTCGTCGGACAGTGCGAGCTCGACCACCGCGCCGCGCTCGCGGAACAGCTCGGAGGTCGTCTGCACGGCGTTCTCGATCAGCCGGCGCATGTCGACGTCCGCGCTGCGCCATTCGGCGAGGCCGGACTCGAACCTGGCCATGTCGAGAACCTGGTTGACCAGCCGGCTCAGCCGCTCGCTTTCCGACACGACGATCTGCAGGAACTTGCCGCGTTCGGCCGCGTCCATCTCGGGGGCGTCGAGCATCAGTTCGGACAGCGCACGGATCGAGGTCAGCGGCGTGCGCAGCTCGTGGGTCACCGACGAGACGAAGTCGTCCTTGAGGTGGTCGAGGCTCTTGAGCTGCTCGTTGGCGGCGCGCAGCTCGGCCGTCGCCAGTTCCAGCGATTCCGATTTCTCCTCGAGCGCGCGGGCGTAGCCGCGCAGCTGCGAGGTCTCCTCGAGGATCTCGACGATGTCGTCGATCTCCAGCGGCTCCTCCTGGGCGACGGAGGCGATCATCACCCGGGCCGAGGCGCTGCCCACGGCGCCGGCGATCTGGCGCTCGACGCGGTCGACGAGGCGGGCGTCGGGGACGATCGCTTCGGTTCCGGACAGGCCGCTCTCGCGCGCGTGCTCCTCGAACAGGGCGTTCGCGCGGCCGGGTCCGAGCAGGCGGCCGGCCAGCGCGGTCAGATCCTCCAGCCGGGCGCGGCCGCGCCAGAACACCGGCGCGAGGCCGCCGCCGGCGGGCTGCGCGCGCTCGAACACATTGACGAAGAGCAGGGCCTGGCTCGCCTCGCGCGCGGCGGGCTGGCGCCAGAGCGACAGGCCGACATAGAGCCCGACGTTGACCAGCAGGCTCCAGAACAGCGACTGGGTGAGGTTGTCGAGGCCGACGAGGCCGAACAGGCGCTCGGGCGCGAGCAGCGCGATCCCGAACGGGCCGTGCTCGACGAAACCCGCGGGCAACCAGCCCGATTTCGCGACGGAGGGCAGCATCAGCGTATAGGTCCAGAGCGCGAAGCCGCCGAGCAGCCCGCCGAGGGCGCCGAGGCGGGTGCCGCCGCGCCAGTACATGCCGACCAGCAGCGCCGGCGCGAACTGGGCGACCGCCGCGAAGCTGATCAGGCCGATGCTGACCAGCGCATAGGCGTCGCCCGCGATGCGGAAGTAGACATAGCCGAGCAGCAGCACGCCGAGGATCGCCGCGCGGCGGATGTTGAGGAGCAGGCCGGTCAGGTCGCCGCGGGCGCGCGCCTCGAAGGCGCGCAGCCGCAGCAGCGACGGCATCACCAGGTCGTTGCAGACCATCGTCGCGATCGCGACGGTCTCGACGATCAGCATTCCGGTGGCCGCCGACAGCCCGCCGAGATAGGCGAACAGCGCCAGCGTCGGGGCGCCGTGGGCGAGCGGCAGCGACAGCACGAAGGTTTCGGCGTCCATCTCGCCCGGGCCGAACAGCACCTGGCCGCCGATCGCGATCGGCAGCACGAAGACGTTGATCAAGAGCAGATAGAGCGGGAACACCCAGGCGGCGCGGCGCAGGTGGCGCTCGTCGACGCATTCGACGACCATCATCTGGAACTGCCGCGGCAGCAGCAACACCGAGAGCATCGCCAGCATGGTCAGGGCGAACCACTGGGCGAAGCCGAAGGGCGAGGCGCCGTCCTCGCCGCCGAGCCGGAGCAGCCCGCGCAGCTCGGGATAGGCCTGGGCGCGGGCCCAGATGTCGGCCATGCCGTCGAACAGGCCCCAGGTCACGAAGACGCCGACCGCGAGGAAGGCGACGAGCTTGACCACCGATTCGAAGGCGACCGCCGCGACCATGCCCTCGTGGCGTTCGGCGCTGTCGAGATGGCGGGTGCCGAAGATCATCGTGAAGGCGGCGAGCGACAGCGCCACGAACAGCGTGCCGTCGCGCCACCAGGCGATGGTCTGCGGCTCGGGCAGGTCCGGGCTGGCGGTGAGGATGTGATAGCCGGCGGAGACCGCCTTCAGCTGGAGCGCGATGTAGGGAACGATGCCGATCACGGTGATGAGGGTCACCAGCGCGGCGAGCAGCGGGCTCTTGCCGTAGCGGCTGGCGATGAAGTCGGCGATCGTGGTGATCCGGTAGGTCTGCGCGATGCGGATCATCTTGCGCACGACGATCCAGGCCAGCAGCATCGCCAGCATCGGTCCGAGGTAGATCGGCAGGAACCAGACCCCGGAGGTGGCGGCCCGCCCGACGCTGCCGAAATAGGTCCAGGCGGTGCAATAGACGGCGAGCGACAGCGAGTAGATCCAGCTGCTGCCGATCAGCGAGCGGCCGCGGGCGGCGCGGCGGTCGCCGAAGGCGGCGATCACGAACAGGATCAGCAGGTAGCCGACCGAGGTCCCGATGACGAGCTGCGCCGGGATCATCGCCGGGCCGGGGTTCGATCGTGCTCGGCGGCGGGCGGCGCGGCGTCGGGCTGGCCCCGGTCCCGGGCGTCCGGCTGCGCCGCGCCGCGCTCGAGCGTCCAGGCGAGCGCGCCGATCAGCAGCGCCCAGATGACGAAGAGGGCGACCGGCAGCATGGGCAGGCCGAAGACGGTCGTGTCGCGGTCGAAGACGATCAGCATCGGGAAGTTGAACAGGATCAGCCCGGCGCCCCAGAGCGCGAGGAGGAGCACCGCGTTTGCGCCCCGGGTCGAGCGGCGCGGTCTCATGCGACGCCCGTCCTGGCGACTCGGTCGCACGATGCGACCAGGATCAAGTATCTGGAATTCCTCATGAAGCTCATCGGCGGCGAAGTTATCCACAGGCTGGCGACGGGCAGGCGCGCGCCGCATCCACCCGCCACGCCTATCACAGCGCGTCCAGTCCGTAATGCCGGCCGAGCCACTGCTTGAACTGGCGCACGATCGCGAGGGATTCCTTCAGCGACTGGCGCTCCAGCGCGCCGAGGTCGGGCAGGCGGATGGCGTTGTCCGGCGCGCGCCCCGCATCGATCTGGCGCAGGTTGTTCGTGAGCTTGAGGCCGATCAGGAAGTGGAGCGCGTCGATCAGGTCGCGCGCGAGCGCCTCCTCGATGCGGCCCGCGGCGACGAGCGCGCGCAGGCGGTCGGCGGTGCCGTGCTCGCGCAGGCGGTATTGCAGGGCCAGCGCCCGCACCCCGTGCACGATCGGGAAGATACCGAGCTTCTTGAGGTCGATCTCCGCCGCCGCGCGGCCGCTGAGCCCGGGCAGGCGCGTCCACCAGGCGGCGCTGAACTGCTCGACGGCGCTGGCGAAGCGCGCGTAGAAGGCGGCGCTGTCGAACAGCGCCTGGTCGACATAGGCGCGCGCCTCCTCGAGCAGCGCAGCGTCGCCCGCGACGGGCGCCGCGTCGAGGAAGATCGCGAGGTTCATCGGCCCCTCGGGATCGGAGCCGTGGATCCAGTCCCGGATCGAGCCCCGGAAGTCGCGCAGCGGCTGGCGCCATTGCGGCCGGCTCGCCATGATCCCGCCGGGGCAGGGGGGGTAGCCGAAGTCGATCAGCGCGGCGGTGAAGGCGTCGGTCACCGACTCGATTCCCTGCATCTCGAAGCCGTCGCGCAGGATAAGGGCGTTGTCCTGATCGGTCTTGATGATCTGCTCGCCGCGGCCTTCGCTGCCCATGACGATCAGGCAGCTGTTGTCGCGCAGCGCCTGCGGCGCGACCAGCTCCCACAGGCGCACGAACACCTGGGCGTTGAGTTCGCGCACGATCCGCATGATGCCGTCGATGCGCACGCCGTCGCGGTGCAGCAGCCGGATCAGGTCGTCGATCTGCCGCGCCGCCGCCTTCAGCTCGACGAGGTCGGCCGCTTCGGAGGCCTGGAGCGCGATCAGATGCGAGTGGCTCGCGACGAAGGCCATCAGCTCGAGCTGGCCGAGCAGGCCGACCACCTCGTCGCCGTCGCGCACGACGACGCGGTGGACGCGGTGGCGCAGCATCAGGATCATCGCCTCGAACAGCTCGTCCTCGATCGAGACCGACCAGGGCTCGAAGGTCGCGACCTCGCGCACCGCGAGCTCGGCCGGGGGTTCGGGGCGGAGCAGCGCGTCGCGCAGGTTGGTGGTGGTGAACACCCCGAGACGGTCGCCGTCGCGCACCAGGGCGTCGGCGAGGCCGCGCCGGGACAGCTCGGCGCAGAGGGTGACGATATCGGTGGCGCCGTCGACGAAGAACGGCTTGCGCACATAGGCGTCGCCGACGCGGGCGGCCATCAGCGAGACGAACTCGCGGCGGTCGCGGTCAATGGGTTCGGCCCGCCCCGGAGGGGGCGGGCCGAGGTCGCGGGCGGGGTCGCGAGAGGTGGTCATGGTTTCCGCTTTCCCGCCCGCCGGTCCGGTCAGTGCCCGGAGGCCTGCGCGGCGCCGATGCCGGTTTCCGAGCGCACCTGCTGCGCGGCGAAGCCGGCCCGGTCGATCCGCGCCCGCGGACCGCGGTCGGTGATCGAGAAGAACCAGATGCCGACGAAGGCGAGCGTCATCGAGAACAGCGCCGGGGAGGTGTAGGGGAACGGCGCCGAGCCGGCGGGATTGCCGAGCGTGGCTTCCCAGACCGAGGGCGACAGGATCGTCAGCACCACCGACGAGACCAGCCCGAGGAAGCCGCCGATCACCGCGCCGCGCGTGGTGCAGTCCTTCCACAGCACCGACATGAACAGCACCGGGAAGTTCGCCGAGGCCGCGACCGCGAAGGCGAGCGAGACCATGAAGGCGATGTTCTGCTTCTCGAACAGGATGCCGAGCAGCACCGCCACCACCCCGAGGCACAGCGTCGCGATCCGCGACACCTTCAGCTCCTTGGCGCTGTCGGCCTTGCCGCCCTTGAAGACGGTCGAGTAGAGGTCATGGCTGACCGCCGAGGCCCCCGAGAGCGTCAGGCCCGCCACCACCGCGAGGATGGTCGCGAAGGC
>CAYTMB010000101.1:0-4133 GCA_964438465.1 uncultured Rhodovulum sp.
AGATGAACCTGTTCCTGCTGCTCGGCGCGGCGGGGCTCAGCCACCAGCTGTTCGGGACCCGGCTGATCCCGGTCGGCACGCTCTACGATCCGTTCATCGCCCGCGGCCTGGACGCGCTGAACTACGCCTGCTACCAGGACGCGCGTTTCCTGCTGGTGGCGACGCCCTCGGGCGTGTCGCTGGCGCCCGAGGGCGGCGCGCATCAGTCGATCGGCTCGCCGCTGATCGGGATGAGCCAGGACGGGCTGGCGGCGTTCGAGCCGGCCTTCGCGGACGAACTGGCCATCGTGATGGAATGGGCGTTCGACTACCTGCAGCGCGACGGCGAGACCAAGGGCGACCTGCGCGACGAGCGGACCTGGCTGCGCGACGAGACCGGCGGCTCGGTCTATCTGCGGCTCTCGACCCGCCAGCTCGAGCAGCCGCGGCGCGACCCGCAGAGCATCCGCCAGGGGGTGATCGACGGCGCCTACTGGCTGCGCGAGCCGGGGCCGAACGCCGAGGTGGTGCTCGCCTACCAGGGCGTGGTCGCCTCCGAGGCGATCGCGGCGGCGGGTCTCGCGGCGCAAAACCGCCGCGACATCGGCGTGCTGGCGGTGACCTCGGCCGACCGGCTGAACGCGGGCTGGCAGGCGGCGCAGCGCGCGCGCAGCCGCGGCCGGGACGCCGTCAGCCATATCGAGCGGCTGCTGGCGCCCCTGCCCCGGCACTGCACGCTGATCACCGCCATCGACGGCCACCCGGCGACGCTGTCCTGGCTCGGCGCGGTCGAGGGGCACCGCACCGCCGGGCTCGGGGTCGAGCATTTCGGCCAGACCGGCACGGTGCAGGAGCTGTACCGGCACTACGGCATCGACCGCGACAGCATGCTGGCGATGATCGAGGCGCTGTCGCCGGGCCGGCCGCTGCGGGCTGCGGGCCGCGCATGAAGCGGTTCTGGGCCGACTACACCGCCTATGACTTCGCCCGGATGGGGCGGACGAACATGGTCGCGGTGCTGCCGGTCGCCGCCATCGAGCAGCACGGGCCGCATCTGCCGCTGTCGGTCGACCGCGACATCCTCGAGGGCCTGATCGCGGCGGCGCTGCCGCTGCTGCCCGACGACCTGCCGGTGGTGTTCCTGCCGACCCAGGCCATCGGCAAGTCCGACGAGCACGCGCGCTACCACGGCACGCTGACCATCGGCGCCGAGACGCTGATCCGGGCCTGGACCGAGATCGGGGCCTCGGTGGCGGCGGCCGGCGTGAAGAAGCTGATCCTGCTGAACTCGCACGGCGGCCAGATCCCGGTGATCGACATCGTCGCGCGCGAGCTGCGCATCCGCCACGACATGGTGGCGGTGGCGGCGAACTGGTTCGGGCTCGGGTTGCCGGAGGGCGTCATCAGCCCGCACGAGCGGCTGCACGGCATCCACGCCGGCGAGATGGAGACCGCGATGATGCTGGCGCTGCATCCCGAGAAGGTCGCGATGGAGCGCGCGCGGCATTTCGACTCGCTGACCGAGCGGCTGGAGCGCAACTTCGCCCATCTCGGGCACGGCATGGGCGCGCGGCTGGGCTGGCAGGCGCAGGACCTCAACCCCGCCGGCGCGGTCGGCGACGCCGCGGCGGCCACCGCCGCGGCCGGCCGGGCGATCATCGACCATGTCGCCCGCGCGCTGGTGGCGCTCTTCGGCGACGTGCACCGCTATCCGGTCCCCCTGCTGCACAACCCGACGGAAGTCTGAATGGGGCGACCGCTGATCCGCATGGACCGGGTGCGCAAGCAGTTCGGCGCAGGCACGGTGGCGGTCTCGGACATGACGCTGACCATCGACGAGGGCGACTTCGTCTCGTTCCTCGGCCCCTCGGGCTGCGGCAAGTCGACGGCGCTGCGGATGATCGCGGGGCTGCTGCCGGTCAGCGCCGGCACGATCACCATCGAGCCTGGCGCCGGAGCGGCCGAGCACGACCTCGGCTTCGTGTTCCAGGAGCCGACGCTGATGCCTTGGACGACGGTCAGCGAGAACGTGTTCCTGCCGCTGCGTCTCGCGGGCACGCCGCGGGTCGAGGCCGAGCCGCGGGTGCGCGCGGCGCTGGCCGAGGTCGGGCTCACGCGCTTTGCCCAGGCCTATCCGCGCGAGCTGTCGGGCGGGATGAAGATGCGCGTCTCCATCGCGCGCGCGATGGTGACGCGACCGCGCATCCTGCTGATGGACGAGCCCTTCGCCGCGCTCGACGAGATGACGCGGATGAAGCTCAACAACGACGTGCTGCGGCTCTGGGCCGAGCGCGGGCTGACGGTGATCTTCGTCACCCATTCGGTGTTCGAGAGCGTCTATCTGTCGAGCCGCGTGCTGGTGATGGCCGCCCGGCCGGGCCGCGTCGCGGCCGACCTGCCCATCGCGGCGCCCTGGCCGCGCGACGATGGCTTTCGCAACGCGCCCGGCTATGTGGAGCAATGCCGGCTGGTCTCCGAAACCCTCAAGAGCACGCTCGATGACGCCCATATCGACCACTGAGACGCCCGTCGAGGACGGCCCGCCCGTCAACCTCGAGGCCGCGGCCCGCGCCCGGCGCGACCGCATCCTCGCCTGGACGATGCCGGCCGTGACGATGATCGCGGTCATCGCCTTCTGGGAATGGGCGGTGCGCCACTACGAGGTCCCACACTACCTGATCCCCGCCCCGTCCCGCATCGCCTCCACCCTGATGACCGACGGCCCGAGCCTGCTGGTCTCGGCCTGGTTCACCGTCAAGCTGACGCTGATGGCGCTGCTGCTCGCCATCCTCGGCGGCGTGACGCTCGGCGCGCTCTTCGCGCTGTCGCGCCCGCTGGAGATGAGCCTGTTCCCCTTCGCGGTGATCCTGCAGGTGACGCCGGTCGTCGCCATCGCGCCGCTGATCCTGATCTATGTGAACTCGACCTTCGCGGCGCTGCTGATCTGCGCCTGGATCGTCGCGTTCTTTCCGATCCTGTCCGGCACGGTGATCGGCCTGCGATCGGCCGACCACAACCTGCGCGACCTGTTCACGCTCTACCGCGCCACGCCCTGGCAGCGGCTGCGCTACCTGCTGGCGCCCTCGGCGCTGCCGTTCTTCATGGCCTCGCTCAAGGTCGCGGGCGGGCTGGCGCTGATCGGCGCGGTGGTGGCCGAGTTCGTCGCCGGCACCACCGGGCGCAACACCGGCCTCGCCTCGCGCATCATTGAATCGTCCTTCCGCAACGAGATTCCGCGGATGTTCGCGGCGCTGGTGCTGGTCTCGCTGCTCGGGATCGCGATCTTCGCCCTCACGTCCTGGCTGAGCCGCCGCGTGCTCGGCCACTGGCACGAAAGCGAGATCCGCCGTGAAACCTGAAACGCTGCGCGCGGTCTGGCTGGACGGCGCCGTGGCCGACGTCACGCTCGAGGGCGGGCGGATCGCCCGCATCGCGCCGGCGGTCGGTCCGGCGAAAGCGATGCTGCTGCCGCCGCTCGTCGACGCGCATGTGCATCTCGACAAGACCCATGTCATCGACCGCATCCCGACCCGGCCGAGGAGCCTGTTCGAGGCCATCGACCTCGCCGCCGCCGACAAGGCGCACTGGACCGACGCCGACCTGCGCGCCCGCGCGACCCGCGCGCTGGCCGAGGCCGAGGCGCATGGCGTCGCCGCGCTGCGCACCCATGTCGACTGGTCCGAGCCGGCGCGGCCGCGCGCCTGGGACGTGCTGGGCGAGCTGGCCGCCGACTGGCGCGGCCGGGTGCGGATCGACCGCGCGGCGCTGGTCCCGCTCGACCTGCTCGGCGACCCCGACCTCGGGCCGGGGGTCGCCGCCGCCGTGGCCGAGGCGGACGGCGTGCTCGGCGCCTTCGTCTACCGCAACGAGCACCTGCCGGAAAAGCTCGAACGGACCTTCGCGCTCGGCGTCCGGCACGAGCTGCTGCTCGACTTCCATGTCGACGAGGGGCTCGACCGCGACGCGCAGGGCTTCGACACCATCGTCGCGCTGACCGCGCGCCGGCGGCTCGGCGGGCGGGTGCTGTGCGGCCACGCCTGTTCGCTGGCGGTGCGCCCGGAGGCCGACGTGGCCCGCCTGCTCGATGCGGCGGGCGCCGCCGGCGTGGCGCTGACCGTGCTGCCCACCACCAACGCCTACCTCCAGGACGCCCG
>CAYTMB010000101.1:4233-7758 GCA_964438465.1 uncultured Rhodovulum sp.
ACCCCGAGACCCTCGCCGCGCTGCGCGCCGATCTGGACGGCGTCGCGATGAACGACGATCCGAAATACGTCGCCGCGAAGTCGAAGGACTACTACTGGTACTCGCCGATCCTGACCGCCGAGCTCGACGGGCTGACCGGCGATCTCGTCGTGCAGCCCGCGACCGCGGCCGAGGTCGCGCGCGTCGCCGCCGCCTGCGCGCGGCGCCGCGTCCCGCTGACCCTGCGCGGCGGCGGCACCGGCAACTACGGCCAGTGCGTGCCGATGCAGGGCGGCGCGATCCTCGACATGACGCGCCTCGACAAGGTGCTGGAGATCACGCCGGGCGCGGTGCGGGTGCAGGCCGGGATGCGCATCCAGGCGCTGGACGAGGCGGTGGCCGCGACCGGGCAGATGCTGAACATGTGGCCCTCGACCCGGCGGCTCGCGACCATCGGCGGCTTCGTCGCCGGCGGCTCGGGCGGCGTCGGGAGCCTGCGCCACGGCATGTTGCGCGACGGCGGCAACGTGCTGGCGCTGCGGGTGATGACGGTCGAGGCCGAGCCGCGGGTGATCGAGCTGCGCGGCCCCGAGATCCAGCAGGTCCACCACGCCTACGGCACCAACGGGATCATCCTCGACCTGACGCTGGCGCTCAGCCCGCTGACCGAATGGACCCATGCCGTCGCGCTGTTCGACGGCTACGACGCCGCGCTGCGCTTCGCGGTGGCCGCCCAGGAGAGCGGCCTCGACGCCTTCCTGCTCACCCCGGTCGAGCGGCGGTTTGCGCCCTACTACCGCCGCATGGCTGCGTATTTCCCGCCCGACCGCGACGCCGTCTTCGCGATGATCGCCGAGCGCGAGCGCGACCGGTTCGCGGCGCTGGCCGAAGCCCGCGGCGGGCGGGTCAGCCTGTCGATGACCGCCCACGAGATCGAGGCGGCGAACCTGTCGCCGGCCTATGAGTGCGGCTGGAACCACACCACCCTCCAGGCGCTGAAGCAGGACAAGGGCTGGAGCTACCTGCAGGTCGCCTACCCCCGCCCGTTCGACCCCGACCTCGTGCTGCGCCAGATGGCGCGCTACGGCGACGAGGTGCTGATGCACCACGAGATGGCGCGCATGGACGGCACGGTGCAGATCTTCGCGCTGCCGCTGGTGCGCTGGACCGACCGGGACCGGATGTACGCGATCATCGCCGAGATGGAGGCCGACGGCTGCACGGTCTACGACCCGCACGCGATCACCATCGAGGACGGCGGCATGAAGGCGATCGACTCCGCCCAGATCGCGTTCAAGCGCCGGGCCGATCCCCACGGCCTGATGAATCCGGGCAAGACCCGGGGATGGACGGCCGACATGGCCGAAGCATGACGTCAACAGGGACCCACAGCACCATGAAGACATTCGTATTCGCCCTCGCCGCGCTGACCGCCGCGCCGCTCGCCGCGCAGGAACTCGACAAGGTCAGCTTCGGCACCAACTGGTTCGCGCAGGGCGGTCACGGCGGCTGGTACCAGGCGGTCGCCGACGGCACCTTCGAGCGCTACGGCATCGAGCTCGACATCCAGGCCGGCGGCCCGCAGGTGAACAACCGCCCGATGCTGCCCGCGGGCCAGCTCGACTTCCTGATGGCGGGCAACCTGCTGCTCAGCTTCGACAACGTGCGCAACGAGATCCCGACCGTGGTCGTCGCCGCCTTCTTCCAGAAGGACCCGCAGATCCTGATGGCGCACAAGGGCGCCTACGCGGACTTCGCCGACCTCGCCACCGCGCCGAAGATCCTGATCAGCCGCGACGGCCAGATCAGCTTCTGGCAGTGGCTGGTCAAGGAGCACGGCTTCACCGACGAACAGCTGCGCCCCTATTCCTACAACCTCGCCGAGTTCCTGACCGACGAGACCATCGTCCAGCAGGGCTACGGCACCTCCGAGCCGCTCTATGCGGCCAAGGAGGGCGCCGATCCCGAGAGCTTCCTGCTCGCCGACCACGGCTGGAACACCTACTCGACCACCGTCGAGGCGCGCGCCGACATGGTCGCCGGGAACCCCGACCTCGTGCAGCGCTTCGTCGACGCCTCGATCACCGGCTGGTACACCTACCTCTACGGCGACGCGACGCTCGGCAACGAGGCGATCATCGCCGCGAACCCGGAATACACCATGGAGATGCTCGACGCCGAGATCGCCACGATGAAGACGCTCGGCATCGTCGACGCCGGCGAGTCGCTGGACAAGGGCATCGGCGCGCTGTCGCTCGACCGGGTCGCGGCGTTCCACGATCTCGCGGTGCAGTCCGGCATCCTCGAGGCCGGCTCGGTCGACGTGAGCAAGGTCGCCACCGACCGGTTCGTGAACAAGGGCGTGGGGCTCGACCTGCGCAAGGAGCTGACCGGCGAATAGCCATGCGCCTCCTTGTCGTCTTCGCGCATCCCTGCGCCGACAGCCTCGGCGCGCGGCTGTTTCGCACCGCCGTCGAGGCGCTGACCGCCGGCGGGCACGATCTGCGCGTCCGCGACCTCTACGCCGAGGGGTTCGACCCGGTGATGCCGGAGGCGGAATGGCGGGCCTATTTCGAGAACCCGGCCTCGAGCGAGGTCCTGCACGCCGGGGACATCGCCGACCTGCGCTGGGCCGAAGGCCTGGTGCTGGTCTACCCGACCTGGTGGTACGGACCGCCCTCGATCCTGAAGGGCTGGTTCGAACGGGTCTGGCTGCCGGGCGTCACCTTCGAGATCTCCAGGAGCAGGTTCGGCCGGGTCACGCGCAAGCTTGACAACATCCGGCTGTTCGCGGTCGTGACCACCTCCGGCTCGCCCTGGTGGTGGCTGCGGCTGATCCGCGATCCCGGGCGCAACATGTTCCTCCGCGCGATGCGGCCGATGTTCCACCCGCGCTGCCGCTTTCTCTGGCGCCAGCTCCACGCGATGAACCACGCGACCGCCGCGGAGCGCGACCGTTTCGTCGCCCGCGTCGCCGCCACGATGCAGGAGATCCGGCCATGACCGGCGCCCAGCCGCTCGCCCGCTACAGCGCCTGGACGCGGCGCGGCGACTTCGTGTTCCTGTCCGGGGTGATCGCGGTCGACCCGGCGGCGGGCAGGATCGTCCGCGGTTTCGCCGACCTGCCCGCCGGCGTGCCCGAGACGATCGGCGCGACCGGCGAGTTTTCCGCCGACTTCCGGGACGGCCCCATCCTCGCGCAGTCCTGGTTCGTGCTCGACCGCATCCGCGCGACGATCGAGGCGGCCGGCGGCTCGATGGCCGACGTGTTCAAGCTGGTGCAGTATTTCACCGATCTCGACCACTTCCCGCGCTACAACGCCGTGCGCCGGCTGTTCTTTCCCGGCGGCGCCCCGGTCTCGACCGTCGTCGAGGTCTCCGGACTGATGCCCTCGCGCGACGTGGTGATCGAAGTCGAGGCCACGGCCTGGCTGCCGCCGAAGGCCTGATGCGACCTCCGCCTGATCGCCGCGGGGCGCGCCCCTTCGAGGGATGTGCGCGCCCCGGATCGCATCAGCGGGGCATTGCCCCGCGCGATCCGGTCGC
>CAYTMB010000102.1:0-7748 GCA_964438465.1 uncultured Rhodovulum sp.
GCGGATGTCGTCGAGCTCCTCGCCGATGGTCCGCCCGCTGGCGGTCATGCAGTCGGGGTGCAGCAGCCCGCCGCGCGCCAGCTCCTTCAGCACCACCGGAACTCCGCCGGCCTCGTAGAGATCCTTGGCCACATACTTTCCGCCGGGCTTGAGGTCGACGAAATAGGGCGTGTCGTGGAAGATGTCGCAGACGTCCTGCAGCGTGAAGTCGATCCCGGCCTCGTGCGCGATCGCCGGCAGGTGCAGCCCGCCGTTGGTCGAGCCGCCGGTGCAGGCGACCACGCGCGCGGCGTTCTCGAGGCTCCTGCGGGTGACGACGTCGCGGGCGCGGATGCGCTTTTCCAGCAGGTTCATCACCGCGATCCCGCTCGCCGTCGAATAGGCGTCGCGGCTCTCGTAGGGCGCCGGCGCGCCCGAGGAATTGAGCAGCGCGAGCCCGATCGCCTCCGACACGCAGGCCATGGTGTTGGCGGTGAACTGGCCGCCGCAGGCGCCCGACGACGGACAGGCGACGCGCTCGAGGATGTCGAGCGCCGCGTTGCCGAGCGTGCCGGCCTGATGGCGGCCGACCGCCTCGAACATGTCCTGCACGGTGAGGTCGCGGCCCGCGAAATCCGCCGGCACCGCCGCGCCCGCCGGCGCCCGGCCCGGCAGGATCGAGCCGCCGTAGATGAAGACCGAGGGCACGTTCAGCCGCACCATCGCCATCATCATCCCCGGCAGCGACTTGTCGCAGCCGGCGAGCCCGACGAGCGCGTCGTAGCAATGCCCGCGCATGGTCAGCTCGACGGTGTCGGCGATGGCCTCGCGCGAGGCGAGCGACGAGCGCATGCCCTCGTGGCCCATGGCGATGCCGTCGGTGACGGTGATGGTGGTGAATTCCCGCGGGGTGCCGAGCGCCTGCTTCACGCCGAGCTTCACCGCCTGCGCCTGGCGGTTCAGCGAGATGTTGCAGGGCGCCGCCTCGTTCCAGCAGGTGGCGACCCCGACGAACGGCTGGTGGATCTCCGCCTCGGAGATGCCCATCGCATAGAGATAGCTGCGGTGAGGCGCGCGCTCGGGGCCCTCGGTGACATGGCGGCTCGGCAGCCCCGCCTTGTTGAACTTCGGCGCGTCCACTGGCTTCCCCCGTCGGCTTGTTGGATGACCCGCATCGCATAGGCGAGCGACCGCGGAATCACAAGCGCCCCGCCGCCGGTCGGTGCCGCCCCGCCCGGGAGCGTGCGGCGACCCCGGCGCGGCGCTATTCGGCGGCGAGGGCGCCGGAGTTGTGGGCGTAGGTGTCCCAGTCGGGTTTGTAGTCTTCGGTGGCCTGGTTGCCCCAGACCGTCCAGCCCGGTCGGGCGCCGCGGCTGAACAGTTCGAGATAGGGGCCCCAGGAGCAGGACTCGATCAGGTCGTACTGCTCGTCGGGTTTGCGGGAATGCTCGCGCTTGCGCGTGCCGAGCAGGTTCACCTGGCGTCGGCCCGGGGCGAGCGTGCGGGCGTTCTTGCCGCGGGCGCCGAACAGCAGGAGCTCGGTGACGTTGCGGAAGTAGAAGCCCACCCCGCGCCCGTCCGAGCCGCCGTCCTTGCGCAGCTTGTGCCAGACGATGTTGGACTTGTAGTCGAACCCCCAGGCGGCGAGCACGGCGAGGCCGTCGGGCAGCAGCGCGTTCGGGACCCAGAGATAGCAGTGCGAGCGGTCGGCCATGTGCTCGGCCACCGGCAGCGCGGCGATCTCGGCGAGCGTCATCGTCGGATAGCGCGACAGCCGGCGATGCTCGGGCGCCACCTTGCCGGTGCGGTTGGTGAATCGCCAGGGCGGATCGGCCAGCAGCGCGCCGAACCTGCGGCCGGCAAGGGACGCAGTGAGATCTTGTGCCGGTGTGCGTTCCATTCTCAACATCTAGCGGAAGATCCTCGCGACGCTCAAGGGAACATTGCAGGAACGCGAACGAAACTCAACCCATGCCGGAGTGAAGGCGAGGTGAAGGACGCAGGTCGGACGCGGCTTGCCCCGGGCTGCGGCGCGGCGCGGTGGCGCGCGAGGTGTTCCCCGGGCTCGACCTCGACGCCGGGCCGGGGTTTCTCGCCTGACCCGCCGCGGTCTGGACGGTGCGGCCGGCGGACCCTAGGGTCGCGGCCCGGCCGGAGCCTGGCCGCGAGCGACAGGGAGTGATCCGATGAGCGACTATGCGATGTTCGTGCCGGCGCCGGGCGGACCGGAGGCCATCGAGCGGCGCGAGATCGCGACGCCGACGCCCGGACCGGGCCAGGCGCTGGTGCGCCATGCCGCGATCGGACTGAATTTCCTCGACGTCTATCACCGCAGCGGGCTGTATCCCTGGCCGGTCGAGCGCGACCTCGTTCCCGGCTCCGAGGGCGCCGGCGTGATCGAGGCGGTGGGCGAAGGCGTCACCCTGGTCGCTCCGGGCGACCGGGTGGCCTACACCCAGCCGCTGAACGCCTACGCCAGCGCGCGGGTGATCGCGGCGGACCGGCTGGTGCGGCTGCCCGACGCGATCCCGTTCGAGGTCGGCGCGACCGTGATGCTCAAGGGGCTGACGGCGCAGTACCTGATCCATTCGACCTTCCGGGTCGAACCGGGCATGACCGTGCTGGTGCAGGCCGCCGCCGGCGGCGTCGGGCTGCTCCTCGGCCAGTGGCTGTCGGCGCTGGGCGCCACGGCGATCGGGACCGCCGGCGGCCCGGAGAAGGTCGCGCTGGCCCGCGCGCATGGCTACGCGCATGTGATCGACTACCGCGCGGGGGACTTCGTCGCCGAGGTGAAGGCGCTGACGGGCGGCAAGGGCGTGCATGTCGTCTACGACAGCGTCGGGCGCGACACCTGGCGCGGCTCGCTCGCCTGCCTGCGGCCGCGCGGCATGTTCGTCGCCTTCGGCCAGTCCTCCGGCATGATCGAGGGCTTCGCGCTCGGCGACCTCGCCGCCGGCGGCTCGCTCTACGCCTGCCGGCCGACGCTGTTCACCTACATCGCCGACCCGGCCGAGCTGCAGTCCCGCGCCGCCGACCTGTTCGCGATCATCGAGAGCGGCGCCCTGCGCGCCGAGGTGCGTCAGCGATTCGCGCTGGCCGAGGCGGGGGCGGCGCAGACCGCGCTGGAGGCGCGCGAAACCACCGGCGCGACGGTGCTCATTCCCTGAGCAAAGCGCAACAAGCAGGCGGGGGCGGCCCGATTCGAGGCATCGGGCCGCCCCTCGGATCGTGTTTCTGTCAATTTGGTTAACGATTGAGCAGGGTTACGGTCGATCAACCCCCGATAGAAGATCGGTTTACCGCGGCGGAGATTTACGTTCTATTAGCCTGCAACCGGCACAACGAGGTCGGACCAGGAGACACGCCCGTGACCCGAAGCCTCGTCATCTGCCTGATGCTCGCCGTCGCGACCGCCATCGCCGCCGCCGCTGCGGCGCTGGTCGCGGGCTGGGGCCTGCTCGCCGCCTTCGGGCTCTATTGCGCGTCCGGTTCGACCAGCCTGGTCGTCGCGGCCGTCGCGGCCCAGGGCCTGCGCGGCGGGGCCGCGCCGATCCGCCCCGCTGGGCCTTGCGTCGCGGAAGAGCCCGTCTACGCCTGAACCGCCGGCGCGGCGCGAGGGGGTCACGCAGGCTCGTAATCGAATATTCGCGGATCTTGCGTCAGAGAGCGCAGGCCGCAGCAACAAGGCGCGGCGCGGGAGGCGGAATGCTCGTCGGACAACTCGTCGTTTCGGTGCTGGCGGCCGCGCTGGTCGCGCTGGCCGCGGCCATCGCCGGCCTTGGCGCGCTGGGCGCGCTGATCGCCTACGCCGTCGCGCTGCCGGCCACGCTGCTGGCGCTCGCCGCGCGCATCGCGGCGCCGGTCCGCCGCTGACGGCCCGCTACAGGACGTAGCGGCTGAGGTCGGCCGAGCGGCTGAGCGCGCCGAGATGGGTCTCGACGAAGGCGGCGTCGACCGTCACGCTGTCGCCGCCGCGGTCGGGCGCCGAGAAGCTCAGATCCTCGAACACCCGCTCCAGCACGGTGTAGAGCCGGCGCGCGCCGATGTTCTCGACCGACTGGTTCACCTCCGCCGCGATCCGCGCCAGCGCCGC
This sequence comes from uncultured Rhodovulum sp., assembly GCA_964438465.1. GTDB lineage: Bacteria > Pseudomonadota > Alphaproteobacteria > Rhodobacterales > Rhodobacteraceae > Amaricoccus. Next base: position 4,073 of record CAYTMB010000102.1, read on the forward strand.
GATGCCGTCCTCGGTGAAGTCGACGGTGACCTGCTCGGTCGCCATCAGCGCGGTGTATTGCAGCGTCAGCGCGTTGTCGGTCTCGGTCAGGATGCGCACGAAATCGGCTTCGGTCAGCGCGCGCAGCTCGACCCGGATCGGCAGCCGGCCCTGCAGCTCCGGCAGCAGATCCGACGGCTTGGCGATGTGGAAGGCGCCCGAGGCGATGAACAGCACATGGTCGGTCTTGACCGGGCCGTGCTTGGTCGAGACCGTGGTGCCCTCGATCAGCGGCAAGAGGTCGCGCTGGACGCCCTCGCGCGAGACGTCGGCGCCGCGGGTGTCGCTGCGGGCGCAGACCTTGTCGATCTCGTCGAGGAACACGATGCCGTTCTGCTCCACCGCATTGATCGCATCGCGGGTGACCGTCTCCTGGTCGAGCAGCTTGTCGGCCTCCTCGGCGATCAAGAGCTCGTAGGAGGCCGCGACCGACAGCCGGCGGCGGGTCTTGCGGCCGCCGAAGGCCTTGCCGAAGATGTCGCCGAGGTTCATCGCGCCCATGCCGGCGCCGGGCTGGCCGGGGATCTCCAGCATCGGGAACGGGCTGGAGGTGTCGGCGACCTCAAGCTCGATCTCCTTGGCGTCGAGCGAGCCGTCGCGCAGTTTCTTGCGGAACATCTCGCGGGTCTGGTCGCGGGCGCCCTCGCCGGCCAGCGCGTCGATCACCCGCTCCTCGGCGGCGGCGTGGGCGGCGGCCTTGACCCGCTCGCGCATGTCCTCGCGCACCATGACGATCGCGGCGTCGACGAGGTCGCGCACGATCTGCTCGACGTCGCGGCCGACATAGCCGACCTCGGTGAACTTGGTCGCCTCGACCTTGAGGAACGGCGCCTTGGCGAGCTTGGCGAGGCGGCGGGAGATCTCGGTCTTGCCGACGCCGGTCGGGCCGATCATCAGGATGTTCTTCGGATAGACCTCGTCGCGGATGTCGTCGGCGAGCTGCTTCCTCCGCCAGCGGTTGCGCAGGGCCACCGCGACCGCGCGTTTCGCCTCGGACTGGCCGATGATGTAGCGGTCGAGCTCGGAGACGATCTCGCGGGGGGTCAGGTCGGTCATTTCGACAGGCTCTCCACGATCACGTTGCCGTTGGTGTAGACGCAGATCTCGGCGGCGATCGCCATCGCCTTGCGCGCGATCGCCTCGGCGTCGGCGTCGGTGTCGTAGAGCGCGCGCGCGGCGGCGAGGGCGTAGTTGCCGCCGGAGCCGATGGCGGTGACGTCGTGCTCGGGCTCCAGCACGTCGCCGGCGCCGGTGATGACGAAGAGATCGGCGCCGTCGGTGACGATCAGCATCGCCTCGAGGTTGCGCAGGTACTTGTCCATGCGCCAGTCCTTGGCGAGTTCGACCGAGGCGCGGGCGAGCTGGCCCGGCGCGGCTTCGAGCTTCTTCTCCAGCCGCTCCAGCAGGGTGAAGGCGTCGGCGGTCGAGCCGGCGAAGCCGCAGAGCACCGGCTTGCCGCCGGGCTCGATGCGGCGGACCTTGCGCGCGGTGCCCTTGATCACGGTCTGGCCGAGGCTGACCTGGCCGTCGCCGGCGATCACCACCCTGCCGCCCTTGCGCACGGCGACGATCGTGGTGCCGTGCCAGCCGGGAAATCGCTCGTTCTCGCTCATCGGGCCTCCTCGCCGCTGCGGCCGATATATGCGCTGCGCCCGCGGACGCCAAGCCATGGGCGGCCGTCGGGGGCGTAACAGGCTGTTACGCAGGTTATATGATTGATATCACGTCGCTTTTGACGCGAAGGCTTTGAACGCCTCGGCGAAGTCCGGGTGCCAGCGCGACAGCGGCGGGCGGTTTTCGACGATGTCGCCGGCGGCCCAGAGGATCCGGCGCTCGTCCAGCGCGCGGTCGACGTCGTTGTCGGGGCAGAGGATGTAGAAGTCGCCCTGCCCCAGCCGCTCGATCATGAAATCGGCGGTCTGTTCGGGCGTCCAGGCCGCGGCGGGCTTCTCGGTCCGCTCGCCCTTGGTCAGGCCGGTCCAGACGAAGCCCGGGATCAGCAGATGCGTGGTCACCGCGGCGCCGGGCGCGTTGCGCAGCTCATGCGCCAGCGCCTCGGTGAAGGCCTTCACGCCGGCTTTGGCGACGTTGTAGGCCGGATCGCCGGGCGGCGTGGTGATGCCCTGCTTCGAGCCGGTGACGATGACGGCGCCGGGACGGCCGCGCGCGATCATGCCGGGCACGAAGGCGCGGGCGCCGTGGATCGGCCCCCAGAGGTTGACGTCGAGCACCCGGGTCCAGGCCTCGAGCGGGCCGAACAGCGCGCTGCCCGGCTGCACGCCGGCGTTCAGCATCAGCACGTCGACGCCGCCCCAGGCCGCGGAGATGTTCTCCTCCAGCCGGTCCATGTCCTCGGGGCGGGCGACGCTGGCCTCGGCGGCGAGCACGTCCTCGGCCCCGCCCGGCGCGGCGGCGGCCAGCGCGTCGGCGGCGGCGGCGAGCTTCTCCGGGCCGAGGTCGGCGACGCAGACCCTGAGCCCCATCGCCGCGAAGCGCAGCGCGCTCGCGAGGCCGATGCCCGAGGCGCCGCCGGTGACGACGGCGACGGCGCCGGGGGTGAGGGCGGGATGGGTCATGGGGGCCTCCAGCGGTTGCGACACCTCCCTATGTGGAGGCGGCCGGGGCGTCAGGCAAGCCCCGAACGCGCTGGCGGGCACGCGTGCCCACCCGGACAAACCATTGGCGGACAATGGAAACGCCGCGCCCGTTAACCGGATCGAAACGGACGCCGCGCCAGATCGCCCGGCGCGCCGCGCCCGGCCTAGCGCGCCGGCGCCGCCAGCAGCTCCCGGTGCAGGCGCTCGACGTCCTCGCGGGCGGCGAGATCGGTGCCGGGGCGCATCACCGTCGCGCTGCCGGCGGCCATGCCGAACAGGAAGGCGTGGGCGGCGGGACGGCCTTCGGCCAGGGCCAGCGTCATCGCGCCGACGAAGCTGTCCCCGGCGCCGGTGGCGCTGCGCACCGGCACGGCGGGCGCCGGGCGCAGGAAGGTGGCCTCGCGGCAGGCGAGCAGCGCGCCCTCGTGGCCCATGGTCACGGCGACGATGGCGGCGCGGCCGCTCTCGACCACCGCGCGCGCCGCCTCGGCCACCGCGTCCGCGTCCTCGAGCGCGAGCCCGGTCAGCTTGCGGAACTCGCCGATGCTGGGCTTGACGAGGGCGAGGCCGCCGGCCGCGAGGGTCGCGGCCAGCGCCGGGCCGGAGCTGTCGAGCACCACGCGCAGGCCGCGCTCGGCGGCGCGGCGGGTCAGGGTGACGAAGCAGTCGTCGGGCAGGCCGCGCGGGCGGCTGCCGCTGATCACCAGCCAGTCGGCGTCGAGTCCGTCGATCACCGCGAGGCATTCTAGCCATTCGCCGGGGGTGACTTCGGGGCCTTCCGGGACGAAGCGGTATTCCTGCCCGGTCGAGGTTTCGAACACGTTCATCGCGATGCGGGTGTGGCCGGCGATCGGCACCCGGCGGAAGGGCAGCCCGCGCTCGGTCATCAGCTCGTCGAACACGTCGCCGGTGGCGCCGCCGGCGAGATAGACCGGCAGCGCCGGACCGCCGAGGCCGATGATGACCCGGGCGACGTTGACGCCGCCGCCGCCCGGGTCGTAGCGGTCGCCGGTGGTGCGGATCTTGTGGGTGGGCTGGAC
>CAYTMB010000103.1:0-7728 GCA_964438465.1 uncultured Rhodovulum sp.
GAGTGGAGGAGCCTTTGCACCTCGGCGAGCGGATCGGGGTGGCGGAAGACCGGCAGGCCGAAGGTCGCCTCGGTGATGAAGACGTCGCAGGCGACGGGCTCGAAGCCGGCGCAGGTGGGGTCGGGCGCGCGCTTGTAGTCGCCGCCGGCGACGATGCGGAGGCCGCCGGACGCGACGGCGATCTGGGCCGAGCCGAGCACATGGCCGGCGGGATGGAAGGCGACCTCGGCGGCGCCGAGGCGCAGGGTCTCGCCCCAGGCGACGGCCTGGGTGGTCGCGGCGAAGTCGGGGCCGAGGCGGATCGCCATGATCTCGAGCGTCTCGCGGGTGGCGAGCACGGCGCCGTGGCCGGGGCGGGCGTGATCGGAATGCGCGTGGGTGATCAGCGCGCGCGAAACCGGGCGCACCGGGTCGATGAAGAAGTCGCCGGGCGGGCAGTAGAGGCCTTCGGCGCGGGGGGCGAGCAGGTCCTGGAAGCGCATCGACGAAATCTAGGCGCGCGGCGGCGATCCGCCAGTGCGGACGGCGCCGTGGCGTCACGCCGGCATCACGGGCGGGTCACGGACCGCGAGGTAGATCGTCCGCGCCGAAACGCGGGACGGCGCGGCGCAGGCGGCCGGTCCCCGCGGTTCGGGACAACCGCCCGGGAAGGCCGCGTCGGATCGCGGCTCCGGGCTTCACTTAAGGAGACGAGCCATGACGCATTCCATCGACCTGACCGCCGGGCCCGGCGCGGGCGGCGCCCCGGGGCGGCTGCTGCGCGCGCTGGCCGCCGTTCTGCGGGCCCGCGCCGAGCGGGCGCGCCGGGAGGCCGCCGCGCGGCGGACCCTGCGCATCCTCGACGCGCTCGGGCCCGACCGGCTGCGCGACATCGGGCTGCGGCCGGGCGACTTCGAGCGGGCGCTGCGCGACCATCCGCGCGCGTGATCGGCGGCCGGCGCGATCAGCGCGCGGCGCCCGGGGCGCCGGCCTCGGCCGGCTCGGGCGCCGCGCGGGTCGGCGCGGGCTTGCGGCGCGGCGCTTGCGCGCGCGTCCGCGAGGCCGCGGCGGCGAAGAAGGCGAGCGGATGCATGGTCGGCAAGAACATCGGTCTGCTCCCTGGCATGCCCGGCGCCGCCGGGCGGTGGCGGTCCGGTCAGCCTGACCGGGACGGCCGGCGCGGTCTGTGACCGCCGACACGCCGGCGCGGCGATTTCAGCATCGCGGCGCCGGCGTTTACCGATTGTTCTCGCTTCGCGCGCATCTTCGCCGCGCAGACATCTGGCGAGGCCGACATGTTCCCGAGGCTCCTGTCCTGCCGGCGCGGCGCGGTCAGCGTCGAGGCGGCGATCATCTTTCCGGTGATGATCGCGCTCGCGATGGGCGTGACGGAATTCGGGCTGATGATCTTCACCTTCAGCTCGATGCAGACCGCCGCGCGCGAGGTGACGCGGCAGCTGTCGGTGAACTTCACCACCCAGGCCGCGGCCGAGGCGGCGGTGCGCGACCGGCTGCCGACCTGGAGCGCGGGGGCGGCCGCCGTCGTCGTCGCCCAGAGCGCGCCGGCCAATCCGGAGGCGAACGTCATCCGGGTCGAGGTGTCGATGCCGGCCTCCGAGGCGACGCCGGTGACCTTCTTCACCAACATGGCCGAGGACTGGACGCTGCGCACCGAGGTCACCATGAAGCAGGAGCTGCCGCTGTGAGCCGGCGCGCGCTGCTCCGCGACGAGGCCGGGTCGGTCGCCATCGCCGCGGCGCTGCTGCTGCCGGTGCTGATCGGGATCGGCGCCTTCGCGGTCGACGTCAGCCATTCGCGGCTGGTGAAGAACCGGCTGCAATCGGCCGTCGACGCCGGCGCGCTGGCGGCGGTGCAGACGCTGGAGGATCAGGCGGTGGCCCGGGCGCGCGCGGTGGAATACGCCGGCCTGAACGCGCCCGAGGGGTTCGGCGCGATCACCACCCCGGCCGACGTGGTCTTCGGCGCCTTCGATCCTTCGGACGGCAGCTTCGTGCCCTCGACCGTGGACGTGAACGCGATCCGGGTGCTGGCGGTCCGCGACGCCGCGCGGGGCAACGCCTCGCCGCGGTTCCTGTCGGCGATCTGGGGCGAGGCCCCGACCCCGATCTCGGCCGTCGCCATCGCCGCGCGCACCATCACCAGCGTCTACCAGCCGCCGGAACTGATCAACCTGTCGCCCGAGGCGGCGGACTACAACGAGGTCCACGCCTACTGCTACGACTTCCAGGGGTCGGGCCCGAAGGCGTCGCGGCGCTCGCAGATGGTCAAGATCGCGCACAACATCGCGCCTGCGGTCACCGGCTACAGCTGGCCGGACTGCCCGGAGGGACAGTCGCTGAGCTTCCGGCTCTACAACCTGCGCGATGCGCGGACGAATGCGGCCAGGCGCGCCAATCCGCCGGCCAACGCGATCTACAACCACTATTCGGACACCGTCCTCGAGGACGGCCGCGAGACCTTCGACTTCGGCGGCGTCCGGATCCTCGAGACCGTGCGCTGCGACTCCTTCGAGGAATGCCGTCCGACGAGCCAGGGCGGCGTGCTCGTCGAAGGGACCAACCGCACGCCGAACCGCGAGGAGCGGCCCTGCGTGCCGGGCAAGTTCATGTATTTCGGCTGGGAGGACCGGCCGCCGACCGGCAGCTCGGACCGCGACTACAACGACATCCTGTTCGTGATGCGCTGTCCCACCGGCCTCAACGTCACCTACGGCTCCGCGCGTCTGGTGCGCTGAGGGCCGGAACGCGCCCGCTGCGCCGCCGAATCGCAAGGGATTCACAGGCGTAGCGATATACCCTAATGTATGGTTAACGTCGCCGCGGCCTGCCGGGCGCCGGGTTTTCGCGAGGTCCAGAATGGCGCGACTGATCGGATTGCTGCTGCTTTCGGCGATGGTCCTCGCGGCGGCGCCGCAGGCGGCGCGGGCCGCGGGCGAGGCGGAGCGGGCCGCGGAGATCTGCGAGCGGGCGGTGCTGACCGGCGCGCGCCGCGGCGGGGCGCCGGCCGAGGCGCTGCACGCCATCGCGCTGACCGAGACCGGGCGCAACCTCGGCGGCCGGATGCGGCCCTGGCCCTGGGCGATCAACCGCGAGGGCGAGGGCCACTGGTTCGCCAGCCGCGACGAGGCGCTGGCCTTCGCGAAGGCCAGCGTCGCCGCGGGGCGGACCAGCTTCGACGTCGGCTGTTTCCAGATCAACTACCGCTGGCACGGCCACGCCTTCCCCTCGCTGGAGGCGATGTTCGACCAGGAGGTGAACGGAACCTACGCCGCGCAGTTCCTGCGCAGCCTGCACGCGGAGCTCGGCTCGTGGTCGGCGGCGGCGGGGGCCTATCATTCGCGCACGCCGGAATTCGCGAACCGCTACCGCGCGCGCTACGACCGGATCTACGCCGGGCTCGGCGGGACGCCGCTGGTGGTCGCCGCCGCGCCCGAGGCGGAGACGGCCGAGCCCGCGGCGCCGCGGCCGAGCCGCACGCGCATGGCGGCGAAGCCGAAGATCATCAGCCTCGCCGGGGCGGCCGCGGCGGCGCCTGCGGACGCGCGGGTCGCCGCGATCCGGGTCGAGCGCGGCCGCACGCCGCGCTCGGCGCAGGCGGCCCGCGAGGCGGCGCGGCCGGTGGCGATCTCGGCGCGCAACGCGCCGCTCTGAGGCGCGTCGGCCCGGCCCGGACATCCCGCCGGATCGGACGACGCGCGCCGCGCCGCGCGCGCCATGACCGCCGGTTTCGGCGCGCGCGCAAGGCCAGATCCGGGCGCATCTTCCCCTGTTAACTGAAGATAAATGTTTTGGGATATTTACTGTGTAAGTTTCGGGAAAACTCTAAGTATTGATTGGTTGACTGCCGATCAAGTATAAGTAGAGTGTCGATGTGTGGGAGCCACACGTTAGGCAGTGTGTGTGTAACAAGGAGACGAAACGTGACCAAATTTATCGAATTCGGCAAGCGCCTGTTCAAAGACGACGAGGGCGCCACCGCCATCGAATACGGCCTGCTGGCCGCGCTGATCGCCGTCGCGATCATCACCATCGTCGGCACGCTGGGCCAGACGATTCAGTCGGCCTTCACTGACGTGGACGACGCCATGAAGGCTGACTACAGCGAATAAGCGCCTTCACGGCCAAATCCGGCAAATAGGGCGGACCCGATCATGCGCATCGTCATGCTGTTTCTCGTTGCGCTCGTCGTTGCGGGCGGCGCCGGCTTCTATCTCTGGCAGGAGATGCAAGCCGACGCCGCTGCGCGACAGACCGTCGCCGAGGCCCCCAAGGCCAAGCAGGTCTACGTTCCGGTCGCCGAGCTCACGCCCGGGTCGATCCTGAAACCCGAGCACCTGGGGCGGATTCCGATGGAGGATGCGGCCATCACCGCCGAAATGGTCCTCGCCGGCCCGGACGGCCAGACGCTGCTGGTGGGCAGCGTCGCCCGCCAGCCGCTGGCCAAGGGCGTGCCCATCGCCCGGTCCGCCGTCGTGCAGCCGGGCGACCGCGGCTTTCTCGCCGCGGTCTTGCCGCAGGGCAAGCGGGCGATCTCGATCCCGATCACCGAGGTCGCCGGCATCAGCGGGCTCATCACCCCGGGCGACCGGGTGGATCTGATCCTGACCTATTCGCTGGCCGGGGAATCGATCGACGCCTTGCGCGAGGTGCGCGCCTCGGAGACGGTGATGAGCAACATCCGGGTGCTGGCGCTGGACCAGCGCCTCGGCCAGCCCGCGACCGGCCCCGACGGCAGGCCGCTCGGCGAAGCGACGCCGATCGCGCGGACCGCGACGCTGCAGGTCAGCCCGCGCGAGGCCGAGATGATCACGCTGGCGACCTCGCTGGGCGACCTGTCGCTGATCCTGAATTCGGTGCACGACGGCGGCCAGGGCGTCGAGGACGCCGCCGATCCCGCCGGACCGGCCGAACTGCGCCACATGACGCTCGATTCCGACGTGACCTCGCTGCTGATGCGGTCCGGGCTCGAGACGGCGGTCGCGGCGGAAGCCAGCCAGATCCTGCGAATCCAGATCGTCCGCGGCGCCAAGTCGGGCGCGATCGAGCTCGGCGAGCAGGTCGTGGCCGCGGCCCCCGAGTTCGAGCCCGCCGGCGACGTCCCGGCGGAGTGACGCCCGCCCCACAGGAAGAATCCGAGGGAAGCCGATGAACACCTGTCCCAAGCTGGCGACGGCGCTGTGCGCCCTGCTGATGTTCCAGCCGGCCGCCGCCGGCCTCGACCCCGCCGCGGCCTTCGAGGTCATCGAGCCGAAGGAGGAGCGCGACATCGCGATCACCGTCGGCTCGGGCCAGCTGATCAAGGTCGACAGCGAATTCTCCAGCCTGTTCGTCGCCAACCCCGACGTCGCCGACGTCGAGGTGAAGTCGCCGCGGCTGCTGTACATGACCGGCGTCGGCGTGGGCGAGACCACGATCTTCGCGGTGGACGAGCTCGACAACGTGCTGATGTCCGCCCGGGTCCGGGTGACGCACAACACCCAGGCGCTGAACACGGGACTGGCGCGGGTGGCGCCGGGCGGCTCGGTCACCGCGACGACGGTGGACCAGTCGCTGGTGATCTCGGGCACGGTGCAGTCGCCGGAACAGGCGACCAACGTCATGGAGGTCGCGGCGCAGTTCGTCGACGACCCGAGCCGGGTGGTGAACCGGCTGAACGTCGCCGCGCCGACCCAGGTCAACCTGATGGTGCGCATCGCCGAGGTCAGCCGCAAGATCGACCGCCAGATCGGCATCCGCTGGAACGAGCTGAGCTACACCTCGGGCGGCGGCCAGGAATCGGTGAACTTCAGCGGCGGCAGGGGCGTGCCCGGCGGGTTCTCGACGCAGATCCTGCGGGTGGGCCAGCTCAACATCGACGTGGTGCTGCAGGCGCTGTCCGCCGAGGGGCTGGTCTCGATCCTCGCCGAGCCGAACCTGACCGCGCGGTCGGGCGAGAGCGCGAGCTTCCTCGCCGGCGGCGAATATCCCTATACGGTGGCGCAGGACCTCGGGTCCAACACCATCGAGTTCAAGGATTTCGGCATCGGGCTCAACTTCACCCCGACCGTGGTCGACGGCTCGCGCATCAGCCTCAAGGTGGCGACCGAGGTCAGCGACCTCGATTTCTCCAACAGCGCGTCGGTGCCCTCGATCGTCACGCGGCGGGCCGACACCACGGTGGATCTCGGCTCGGGCCAGACCTTCGCCATCGCCGGGCTGATGCAGAACCGCTCGTCGCAGGACGCCGCGCGGATGCCGGGCCTCGGCGCGGTGCCGGTGATCGGCGCGCTGTTCCGCTCGTCGGGCTTCATCCGCGGCCAGACCGAACTGGTGATCCTGGTGACGCCGGTGATTGTGCGCCCGACCACCGGCGCCAAGCTGCGCGCGCCGACCGACGGCTTCGTGCCGCCCAACGATTTCGAGCGCATCGTGCTCGGCCGGTTCCAGGGCAATGCGGCGGCGACCGGGCAGGCGCAGAACCGCCTCGGCTCGCGCCGGCTGCACGGCGCCAGCGGCTTCACCTTCGACTGAGCGCAGGGATGGGATCCATGATCGCGAGACCCGGTATCCGGATGGCCCTGGCGGCGGCGGCGCTGCTGCTCGCGGGATGCGAGGCGCAGCCGATCGGCACCTTCGACGCGGCGAGGGTGAGCTTCGACGGGGCCGAGGCGCAGCGCGACCTCTATTTCCGGCCCGGAACGCCCGGGCTGCTGCCCGGTCAGGCCGAGGGGATGAACGCCTTCCTGCGCGGCCTGCTGCTGCGGCCGCAGGACGACGTGATCGTGACCTTCGGCTCGACCGGCTCGGACGTGCTCGACGCGAAGCGGATGGCCGAGCTGCGCCGGGTGATCGCGAGCGCCCCCGCCCGGCTGCGCCTCGTCGGGCCGCTGGGCTTCGCGCGGGCGCCGGACCAGCCCGACATCGTGCTGGTGCAGGTCCGGCGCTACGACCGGGTGCTGGTCACCTGCCCTGGCAGCGGGCGCACCAACGAAAACCCGGCGCTGCTGACGCCGATCCCGGTCACCGGCTGCGCCAACACCGCCAACGTCGCCGAGATGGCCGCCGAGAACCGCGACCTGATCGCGCCCCGGCGGCTGCAGGGCTCGGACGCCATCCCGAGCGTGCGGGCGGTCGAGCGCTACCGGGTCGGCGACGTCAGCATCGCGCCGCTCGAAACAACCACGAACTGAGGCGCCCAGATGGCTCAACCCGCCCTCGCGACCAAAAGCGGCATGATGTTCGATCCCGAGGACGCCGCGCGCGATCCGTTCGGGGCCTATGTCGCCGACGACGCCACCGCCGCGGCGGCGCAGGCGGTGGCGCGCCAGCGCGGCTGGTCGGCCGGCGCGGTGCGGCGCGGCACGCTCGACAGCGCCCGGCGGCTGCTGGGGGTGGCGCCGCCGCCGAAGTTCCTGATCGTCGACATCGACGGCCTGCCGCTCGACGAGGTGGCCGCCGGTCTGGTCGAGATCACCCGGCTCGGCTCGGCGGTGATCGCGCTCGGGACGGTCAACGACGTCAACTTCTTCCGCCGGATCATGCGTTCGGGCGCGCGCGACTACCTGGTCAAGCCGGTGGACGCCGACACGCTGGGCGAGGTGCTGGTGCGCCTCGAGCAGCCGAGCGAGGCCGGCGCCGCCGCCGGCCGCGTGGTCGGCTTCCTCGGCGCCCGCGGCGGGGTGGGCACCACCACGCTCGCGATCAACACCGCCTGGATCATGGCCGACCGGCTGAGCCGGCGCACCGCGCT
>CAYTMB010000104.1:0-7705 GCA_964438465.1 uncultured Rhodovulum sp.
GATCACGGCCCGCACCGATGCCGAATTCGAGGTGGGCCTGGGCTGACGGAATCGGTTATCGAGGCGGGGGGATCACGCGACACGAGGACGCCATGCTGATCAAACGCCAGGTGCTCGAAGCCATCAGGCGGGGCGAGATCGACCTGCAGACGCTGGCCTATGGCGAGCGCATCGTGCACCAGGGCGTGGAGATCTCGCTGCACCCGGCCGGCCACGTGCTGGGCTCGGCCCAGATCGCGGTCGAGCATGGCGGCGTCCGCATCGTCGCCTCGGGCGACTACAAGGAGGCGCCCGACCCGACCTGCGCGCCGTTCGAGCTGGTGCCCTGCGACGTCTTCATCACCGAGGCGACCTTCGGCCTGCCGGTGTTCCGCCATCCGCCGGCGTCGGGCGAGATCGCGAGGCTCATCGCCTCGCTCGCGCAGTTCCCCGAGCGCACCCATGTCCTCGGCGTCTACGCGCTCGGCAAGGCCCAGCGCGTCATCGCCCTGCTGCGCGCCGCCGGCTACGACGCGCCGATCCACATCCACGGCGCGCTGCGCCGGCTCTGCGACTACTACGCGGCGCAGGGCATCGACCTCGGCCGGATCGAGGACGCCACCCTCGCCCGCGGGACCCGCGAGCGTTTCGCCGGCGCGCTGGTGCTCGGCCCGCCCTCGGCCTTCGCCGACGCCTGGGTCCGCCGTTTCGCCGAGCCGCTGGTCGGCTTCGCCTCGGGCTGGATGCAGGTCCGCGCCCGCGCCCGCCAGCGCGGCGTCGAGCTGCCGCTGATCGTCTCGGACCACTGCGACTGGGACGGCCTGACCGCCACCCTGACCGAGCTCGCGCCTTCGGAGGTCTGGGTCACCCACGGCCGCGAGGAGGCGCTGGTGCGCTGGTGCGCCCTGAACGGCCTGCCTGCCCGGCCGCTGCACCTCGTCGGCTACGAGGACGAGACCGACTGATGCGCCGCTTCGCCGCCCTGCTCGACCGGCTGACCGTGACGCCCGCGCGTAACGGCAAGCTGCGCCTCCTGACCGACTATTTCCGCGCCGCGCCGGACCCCGACCGCGGCTGGGGCCTCGCCGCGATCACCCGCGATTTCACGCTCGACGCGGTCAAGCCCGCCGCGCTGCGCGCCTTGGTCGCCGGGCGCGTCGACGCGGAGCTGTTCGCGCTCAGCTACGACTATGTCGGCGATCTCGCCGAGACCATCGCGCTGATCTGGCCCGCGCATGGCGCCGCCGACGACCCGCCGCTCGGCGTCGTCGTCGAGACCCTGCGCGCCGCCTCGCGCCGCCTCGCGCCGCAGGCGGTCGAGGCCCTGCTCGACCGGCTCGACGCGCCGGGCCGCTTCGCGCTGCTGAAGCTCGTCACCGGGGGGTTGCGCGTCGGGGTCTCCGCCCGGCTCGCGAAGCAGGCGCTGGCCGATTTCGGCGCCGCCGACGTCACCGCCATCGAGGAGCTGTGGCACGCCCAGGCCCCGCCCTACGCCGCGCTGTTCGCCTGGCTAGAAGGCCGCGGCCCGCGTCCCGCCGCGCTCGCCGCCTGCGCCTTTCGCCCGGTGATGCTGTCGCATCCGGTCGCGGACGGCGACCTCGACCGCCTCGACCCCGCCGATTTCGTCGCCGAATGGAAATGGGACGGCATCCGGGTGCAGGCCAGCGCCCAGGGCGGCGCCCGCCGGCTCTACAGCCGCACCGGCGACGACATCTCCGCCGCCTTCCCCGACCTGATCGACGCGCTCGACTTCGACGGCGTGATCGACGGCGAATTGCTGGTCCGCCGGCCCGACGGCGGCGTCGCCCCCTTCGCCGACCTGCAGCAGCGGCTGAACCGCAAGACCGTCACCGCCCGCCAGCGCGCCGATTTCCCGGCGATGCTGCGCGCCTACGACCTGTTGCAGCACGGCCCCGACGACCTGCGCGCCGCGGCCTTCGCCGCCCGCCGCGCCCGGCTGGAGGCGCTCGTCCCCGGCCTCGACCCGGCCCGGTTCGACCTGTCCGAGACGCTGGCCTTCGGCGACTGGGCCGGGCTCGCCGCGCTGCGCGACGCCCCGCCCGACCCGGTGATCGAGGGCGTGATGCTCAAGCGCCGCGACAGCCCCTATCTGCCCGGCCGGCCCAAGGGGCTGTGGTGGAAGTGGAAGCGCGACCCGAACCTGATCGACGCCGTGCTGATGTACGCGCAGATGGGCCACGGCAAACGCTCGGGCTTCTACTCGGACTACACCTTCGGCGTCTGGGACGCCGCGGGCGCGTTGGTCCCGGTCGGCAAGGCCTATTTCGGCTTCACCGACGCCGAGCTGGCCGAGATCGACCGCTTCGTGCGCACGAACACCGTGGACCGCTTCGGCCCGGTCCGCGCGGTGCGCGCCGAGCCCGACCACGGCCTGGTGCTCGAGGTCGCCTTCGAGGGCCTCGCCCGCTCCACCCGGCACAAGTCCGGCGTCGCGATGCGCTTCCCCCGCATCAGCCGCCTGCGCTGGGACAAGCCCCCGCGCGAGGCCGACCGGCTGGAGACGCTGGAGCGGATGCTGCCGCCCGGCTGACCCGCCGGCTCGGGGCGGCCACCGTCGCGTTGCCAAAGCGTTAATGCCGCTGAAATTACTTCACAATATCAATTGCTTGCCTTGGTGGGCACGCGTGCCCACCGGCGCATCACCACCGCATCAGCCCGGCGGCGACGAGCTGGTCGACCGAGGCGAAGCGGGTCGAGGCCGCGTCCGTCAAGGCGCCGGCGTCGCTCCCGAGCGCCTGCAGCAGCCGGGCGTAGTGCTCGTACTTGTCCGAGCCGTTGACGTAGGAGCGCCAGTCCAGCGCGCGGCCGACCTTGGCCTCGAACTGCGAGGTGAAGACAAAATGCGCGATGCTCAGCAGCGTGTCGCGCGGGGCCGGGCGGTTGCAGGTGTGGGTGCCGGTCAGGAAGGTGGCGGCGTCGCTGCGGAAGATCGGGGTCTTGAACTGCGGCGACTTGCGGTATTCCGGCCGCATGAGGCCCAGCAGCCGCTTCTTCAGGCCGCGCCTTCGCAGGCGGATGCCGTGGGCCTCGAACAGGCGGGCGGACTTCGACCGGCCGACCGGCTGCGGGAAGCCGGCGGCGTCGATCTCGACCACCGGCTCGGGCTGGAACCAGCCGCAGGCGGCGATCAGCTCGGCGAGCGAGGCCGGCGCCGGGCCGGCGCGCAGGCCGGCGACGGTCTCGGGAAAGAACTCGACGATCGAGGCGACGCAGCAGGCGTCGCCGCGGGCCTTGAGGCGGGCGATCACCTCGGCGATGCCGGTCACGCCGGGCGGCAGCAGCAGGAACTCGTCGGCGTCGACATAGGTGACATAGGCGCCGTCGAGGAAGGCGCGCGGGATCGCCATCTTGAAGAAGATCCCGGCGCGCTGTTTCGCCGTGTCGCCGCCGGGGCCGGCGAAGCGGATCTCCTGGCCGTAGCCGAGATCGGAGACCAGCAGCACGCAGTCGGGCTGGGCGGCGAGGAATTCCCGGGTGCCGTCGGTCGAGCCGTCGTCGAGGATGAGGAACTGCTCGATCCCGATGGCGCGGTAGTGCTCGAAGAACGCCGGGGCGAAGAACATCTCGTCGCGGAACAGCGAGAACAGGCTGGCGCGCCCGGGCGTCAGGGTTCCGCCGGCGACGCGGATCACGTCGCGGGCGTCGGACAGGCGCAGGACGGGGGGGGCGGCGGCGGTCATCGCGGCGGCGTCAGCGCGGCTCGCGCAGGACCGCCTCGGCGTCGTGCTCGGGACGCGGCAGCCTGTTCGCCCAGGCTTCGGGGCGCCGGGCGGCGAAATAGGTGAGATAGCGCACGCGGCCGCCCCTGGGGCCGGCGCTCTCGTAGAGCACGGTCATGCCGTTCAGCGCGAAGAAGCGGCGCATCGCATAGGGCGACGGGCGCCAGAAGTCGCCGTCCTCGGGGCCGTGCAGATGCTGCAGGAACGGCACCACCAGCAGCACGGCGTCGCGCGACAGGGCGCAGAGGTTCTCGAAGGCCTGGGCGAACTCGAAGACATGCTCGAGCGTGGTGTGGTTGAAGACGAGGTCGAAGCGCCCGCGCAGCTCCGGCGGCAGCGGCCGGGCGAGGTCGATGGCGTGGTCGGTGGCGGCCTCGTCGCCGCGCCAGCCGGCGTAGTTCGAGGTGACGTAGGAGGCGGCGCCGGCAAAATAGTCGCGGTAGCGGCGGCCGGCCTTGTCCTCGTCGGCCCAGGCGCTGACGTTGATGACGTCGCCGGTCACCAGCGGGGCGATCCGGGCGATCTCGGCGTTCGACCAGAGCCGCGCGCCGCGCGCCGCGGGAACGGCGGCCTTCGCGCCGCGGCGCAGTCCGAACAGGTTCTTGAGCATCGCCGCGGGGCCCGCCGGTTTCGACCGGGACCAGCTTTAGGCCGCAGCGGCGACGCCGTCCAGTTCGGCGGAGGACTGGCTGCGCGCGCGTCGCACGCGTGCGAATCCAGTCAAGTTATTGATTTTAGATGGTAAAAATCGGATCGTACACGAAGTTTTAACCTGCATGATAGTGAGGGACGGCCGCGCGCTCGCCGGGAATAGCGGTGCGCGCCCGCCTTCCAGCCGAGCATGGACCGCCGCGCCCGGCGCCGCCCCCGCCCCCTAGGCCCGGCCGATGCCCCGTTCCGCCTCGATGCGGGCGTAGCGCTCCTGCGCCTCGAAGATGTAGTCGCGCACGATCGGCGCGGCGTCGCGGCGGTTCGCGAGCTGCATCTGGAACACCTCCTGCGCGCCGGTGCGGAACATCATCTCGGCGCTGATCAGGTAGAACTCCCACATCCGGCAGAAGCGTTCGTCGTACATCTCGGCGACCGCCGCCCGGTTCGCCTCGAACCGCGCCTGCCAGTGCGCCAGCGTCGTGGCGTAGTGGATGCGCAGGAATTCGACGTCGGTCACCCAGAGCTGCGCGGCCTCGGTGGCGGGGAAGACCTCCGACAGCGCCGGCGAATAGGCGCCCGGGAAGATGTATTTGCGCAGCCACGGGCTGGCGGTCCCCGGCGGGCTCATCTTGCCGATGGAATGCAGCAGCATCAGCCCGTCGGGGCCCATCAGCGCCTTCACCTTGCCGAAGAACTCGGGGTAATGGCCGACGCCGACATGCTCGAACATGCCGACCGACACCACCCGGTCGAAGGTCTGCGTCAGCTCGCGGTAGTCCTTCAGCTCGAACTTCACCCGGTCCGACAGCCCCTCGGCCCCGGCGCGCTCGACCGCCAGCGCGTATTGCTCCTTGGACAGCGTCACTCCGAGCACCTCGACGTCCGCGACCTTCGCGAGATAGCGCGCGAGCCCGCCCCAGCCCGAGCCGATGTCGAGCACGCGCTGGCCCGGCTTCAGGTCGAGCTTGGCCGCGATCAGCCGGCACTTGGCGATCTGCGCCGCCTCCAGCGTGTCGTCGGGCTTCCGGAAATAGGCGCAGGAATAGAACATCTCCGCGTCGAGAAAGCGCCGGTAGAAGTCGTTGCCGAGGTCGTAGTGATGCGCGACGTTCTTCTGCGCGGTCCCGATCGGGTTGGCCTGCTGGAACCGCTTCAGCCCGCGCGACACCCGGCGCAGCGCCTTCTGCACCGGCTGGTTGCCGAGCGACAGGCGGTTGGCCGAGTACAGCGTGAGGAAGTCGCGCAGGCTGGACCCCGGGAAGGTCATCCGGCCGTCCATATAGGCCTCGCCGGCGTGCAGTTCGGGGTTGAAGAACAGCTTGCGGTACAGCGACGGATCGCTGAGCCGCATGGTCACGCTCGGGCCCGGGGCGCCGGCGAACACATGCGTGGCCCCCTCGGCGTCGATCACCGTCAGGCTGCCGGTCCGGACGAACGCCGCGAGCATCTTCGAAAGCGGAAACATGGCGAGGTCCTTGATCGCTGGCGACATCCGGGCGCGCATCATCGCCCGAAGCGCCCGCCGGCGTCCACTGCCGCCGCGCGGCGCCCGCGAAACGGCGCGACAGCGGCGGCGTGACAGCGGCGGCGCGATCCGGCAAGCAGGACCGGGCGCCAGGGCGGCGCCGCGGAGGATCGCAGCGCCGTGCAGACCATCGCCTTCTATATCGCCGCCGCCGTCGCCGAGATCGCCGGCTGTTTCGCCTTCTGGGCCTGGCTGCGGCTGGGACGCTCGGCGCTCTGGCTGGCGCCCGGGCTGGCCGCGTTGGCGCTGTTCGCCATCCTGCTGACCCGGGTGGACAGCGCGGCGGCGGGGCGGGCCTACGCCGCCTATGGCGGCGTCTACATCGTCGCGTCGCTGGTCTGGCTCGCCGCGGTCGAGGGCGTGCGGCCCGACCGCTGGGATCTGGCCGGCGCCGGGCTGTGCCTGCTCGGGGCGGCGGTGATCCTGTTCGGGCCGCGCGCCGCCTGACGCGGCGTCGGCCGTGACAGGCCGGGCGCGATGCGGCAGGCTGGCGCGATCTCCGGAGGCGGCATGACCCAGGCATATCCCCATCTCTTCGCGCCGCTCGATCTGGGGCATGTCACGCTGCCGAACCGGGTGCTGATGGGCTCGATGCACACCGGGCTGGAGGAGCGCGGCGACTGGGACCGGGTCGCGGCCTTCTACGCCGAGCGCGCGGCCGGCGGCGTCGCGCTGATCGTCACCGGCGGCATGGCCCCGAACCCGGAGGGCGCGGTGCTGCCGGGCGCCGCCGGGCTGTTCACCCCCGGGGACATCGCCGACCACCGCATCGTCACCGACCGCGTGCACGGCGCCGGCGGGCGGATCGCGATGCAGATCCTGCACGCCGGGCGCTACGGCTACAGCCCCGACTGCGTCGCGCCCTCGGCGATCCGCTCGCCGATCTCGCCGCACCGGCCGCGGGCGCTCGACGAAGCCGGGATCGAGAAGCAGCTCGCCGACATCGCCACCGCCGCCGCCCGCGCCCGCGAGGCGGGCTACGACGGGGTGGAGGTGATGGGCTCGGAGGGCTATCTGCTCAACCAGTTCCTCGTCACCCACACCAACAGGCGGACCGACGGCTGGGGCGGGCCGTTCGAGAACCGGATGCGGCTGCCGGTCGAGGCGGTGGCGCGGGTCCGCGCGGCGGTGGGGGCGGATTTCATCGTGATCTACCGGATCTCGATGATCGACCTCGTCCCGGACGGCCAGACCTGGGACGAGGTGGTGCGGCTGGCGAAGGCGGTCGAGGCCGCCGGCGCCTCGATCCTGAACACCGGCATCGGCTGGCACGAGGCCCGGGCGCCGACCATCGCCACCTCGGTGCCACGCGCGGCCTTCGCCTGGCTGACGAAGCGGATGATGGGCGAGGTCGGCATCCCGCTGATCGCCTCGAACCGGATCAACACGCCCGAGGTCGCCGAGGCGGTGCTGGCGGAGGGCTGCGCCGACATGGTGTCGATGGCGCGGCCGTTCCTCGCCGATCCGGCCTTCGTGGCCAAGGCGCGGGCCGGGCGCGGCGGCGACATCGCGCCCTGCATCGCCTGCAACCAGGCCTGCCTCGACCATACCTTCGAGCTGAAGGTCTCGACCTGCCTCGTGAACCCGCGCGCCTGCCACGAGACCGAGCTGGTCTATGCGCCGGCGGATGCGCCGAAGCGGATCGCGGTGGTGGGCGCGGGGCCGGCGGGGCTGGCCGCGGCGCTGGTGGCGGCCGGGCGCGGGCATGGCGTGACGCTGTTCGAACAGGCCGACCGGATCGGCGGGCAGCTGACCATGGCGATGACCATCCCGGGCAAGGAGGAGTTCGTCGGGCTGGTGGACTATTACG
>CAYTMB010000105.1:0-7535 GCA_964438465.1 uncultured Rhodovulum sp.
GTCGAGCACGCCAAGCGCTACACCACGCTCGGCATGGCCACCGACCAGGGCAAGCTATCGAACGTGCCCGGCCTCGCGGTGCTGGCCGGCGCGCTCGGCCGGCCGATCCCCGAGGTCGGAACCACGACCTTCCGCCCCCCCTACACCCCCGTCACGCTCGGCGCGCTGGCCGGCGAGGCCCGCGGCCCGCTGTTCAAGCCCACGCGCAAGACCCCGATGGACGCCTGGCACGACGCCAACGGCGCGCTCTGGGAGCCGGTGGCCGAGTGGCGGCGGCCCTACTGCTTCCGCCGCCCGGGCGAGACCACCCAGGCGGCGGTCGCGCGCGAGGTGCTGAACGTCCGCGCCAATGTCGGCCTGCTCGACGCCTCGACGCTGGGCAAGATCCTCGTCAAGGGACCGGACGCCGGCCGTTTTCTCGATCTGGTCTACACCGGCGCGATGTCCTCGCTGCCGGTCGGGCGCTGCCGCTACGGGCTGATGTGCACCGACAACGGCTTCCTGTTCGACGACGGCGTCGTGGTCCGCCTCGCCGCGGACGAATTCCTTTGCCACACCACCTCCGGCGGTTCGGACCGGGTGCATGCCTGGATGGAGGAATGGCTGCAGACCGAATGGTGGGAGCTCGAGGTCTGGACCGCCAACCTGACCGAGCAGTTCGCCCAGATCGGCGTCGCAGGCCCGCGCGCCCGCGACACCCTCGCCGCGCTCGGCGGAATGGATCTCGGCCGCGAGGCGCTGCCGCAGATGGGCTGGGTCGAGGGCGCGCTCGCCGGCATTCCGGCGCGGGTCTACCGCATCTCCTTCTCGGGCGAACTCAGCTACGAGATCGCGACGCCGGCCGGCCGGGGCCGCGCGCTGTGGGACGCGCTGCTCGAGGCCGGCGCCCGCTTCGGCCTGCAACCCTACGGCACCGAGGCGCTGCATGTGATGCGCGCCGAAAAGGGCTTCATCATGATCGGCGACGAGACCGACGGCACCGTCACCCCGCAGGACCTCGGCCTCGGCTGGGCGGTCTCGAAGAAGAAGGCCGACTTCATCGGCAAACGCGCGCAGGAGCGCCCCGACCTGACCCGCCCCGACCGCAAGCAACTGGTCGGCCTGCTGACCGACGACCCGGCCGCGGTGCTGCCCGACGGCGCCCACGCCGTCGAAGGCGACCTGCGCGCGACCGGCCCGACGCCGACGCTCGGTCATGTCACCTCGAGCTACTTTTCGCCGACGCTCGGCCGCTCGATCGCGATGGCGCTGATCGCGGGCGGCGCCGCGCGGATGGGCGAGACGCTGACCTTTCCGGTCGCCGCGGGAACGGTGATCCGCGCGCGCGTGGTCGATCCGCGATTCCACGACCCCGAGGGGAGCCGGCTCGATGTCTGACGGGACCGTCACGATCGCCCGGCGCGCCCCGGTCGGGATGATCGCCCTGCGCTGCGATCTGGCGGCGCCGCCGCTGGCGGACGCGCTGGCGCGGACCCTGTCCGCCGCCGTCCCCGGCCGGCGCCGCATCGAGACCGGCCCCGGGGGCGCGGCCGCCTGGATGTCGCCCGACGAGCTGATGCTGTTCGTCGATCCGGCGGATGTCGCGACCGTCCGCGCGACCTGCGGGACGGCGCTGGCCGGAACCCATCACCTCGTCGTCGACGTCTCCGACGCCCGCGCGCTGTTCCGTCTCGCCGGCGCCGGCGCCCGGCGGGTGCTGGCCGGAGGCGCCCCGGTCGATCTCGCCCCGCAGGCGTTCGGCCCCGGCGATTTCCGCCGCACCCGGCTCGGCCAGGTTGCGGCCGCGATCTGGATGACCGGGCCGGACGTGTTCGACCTGATGTGCTTCCGCTCGGTCGAAGGCTTCGTCGCCGACTGGCTCGCCGCCGGCGCGGCGAGCGTTAACCGGAGTCAAGGAAGTATTGACGCGGCGGATAATATCTTTTGATATCAATTGCTTGATGGCTTGTGCACGCGTGCACAGACCGCGCCCGCGCCGCTACCGCGCCGGGATGAGACGCCAGCTTCGGCCCGCGCGGATGGTGGCGCGCCCGCTGCGCCCCTCCTGCGGCTTGTCGGCGAGCGTCGCCTGCACGTCGCGGATCGCCTCGCTGCGCAGCCGGTAATACTGGTGCCGGCCATGCGCGAGCGTGGTCGTGCTGATGTCGCGGCAGTCGAGCGCGAAGACCCGCTCGCTGACCAGGTCGAGGTTCTGCGGCCCGTCCGAGCCGAGCCGGTCGGCGTTGCCCTTGGTCTTGTCCGAGACCGTCAGCGCGATGTCGTTGGCGGCGTGATAGACGAAGACCCGGTTGGCCAGCTGCTCGAGCGGCTTGAGCTTCTGCGGATGCTCGAGCGCGTTGCGATCCTCGTCCGCGGCCATCAGGAAGGCGCAGTCGAAGATCCGCGGCGGCCGCCCGCCGTAGAGGTCGACGAACTTGGCGATGGCGTGGCGCAGCGCCCAGTTGCCCATCGAATGCGCGAGGATGTGCAGCCGCCGCGTGCATTGCTCCAGCTCGCTCTTCTCGGGAACCTCGCCGCGCTTGCGGGCCGCGAGCAGGGTCGCGTGGTCGTCGTCGCGCATCTCCATCAGAAACTCCACCAGCCGCTTGAGCGCCCGGCCCATGGCGAGGCCGGAGGCTTCCGCGTCCTCGCGATCGGAGAAATAGCTCCACGCCGGCTGAACCACGCCGTTCGACGGCCAGGAGAACAGCACCACCATCACGTCCTGCTCGGCGCTCGCATACAGCTCCTGCAGCGCCGCCGCCCTTGCGACCGAGTTCTGAAAGCTGTTGGCGAAGCCGTGCAGGTAGACGATCACGTCGCGGTTCTCGACCTTCAGAACCTTGCGCAGGTCATCGAACATCTTTCCCGAGCCGAATTTTTTCCCGGCGTTCTCGGGTCGGGTGGTGTCGAGCGTCTCGGAATAGAGCCGGGTGTCGCCGACGGCCCAGGCGTCGTCGACGGTGGCGTCGCCGCCGGTGAGCGTGACCTCGGCGAGGCCGACGCGAAAACACTGCGGCCCGCCCGTGTTGAACCGCTGGCCGAACACGTCGCCCTTGGAGGACGTCTCGTGCTTCACGTCGCGGTTGCTCGCGAAGTAAATCTGGGTCATGGATTGACGTCCCATCCAATAAGACGAATGTCTGCATCGTACCATAGCGGCGGAGACGGCGATATGCAGTTCATGAGCCTGTCCTCGCCAGCGGCGGCCGCCGCGCTGCTGGCGCCGACGCTGTGCCTCGCGATCCTCGCGCTGATCGGCGACGCGCCGGGCGAATGGGGCCGGGCCGCGCTGATCGCCTGGACGTCGCTGGTCGCCGCGCTGCTGGCGGGCGCGGCGCTGCAGGCCGGGGCCGGCGCGCTCGCCTGGCTCGCGCTCGGGCTCGGGCTCGCCGCGATCATGATCGGCGGCCCCCCGGGCCTCGTCGTCGCCGCCGTGGCGGCGGCCGCGCTGCTGGCGGTGGGGGCGGGACTGCCGGCGCCGCGGTGGCTGCCGGTCGGACTCGCGCTCGTCCCGCTCGCGCTGGGGTTGCGCCAGCTGGCCGTGTGACCCGGGTCCGCCCGGGGTCCGCTCCGAATCCCGCCGGAGTCCGGCCGCCGTCGATGCGGCTTGACCTCGTAAACCAGTGCGTTAGGCTCGAATTCAGAACATGCAATCCAGCCGGGATCGTTCACATGAAGAGACTGCTCGCCGTGGCGGCGCTGTGCCTCGTTACCACTCCCGCTCTTGCGCTGAACGTCTGTGTCGAGGGCGCCTATCCGCCGTTCTCCGAGACCGCGCCCGACGGAACGATCGTCGGCTTCGACATCGACATCGCCAACGCGCTCTGCACCGAGATGGGCGAGACCTGCACGATGGTCAAGACCGACTGGGACGGCATCATCCCGGCGCTGCTCGAGAAGAAATGCGACATGATCGTCGCGTCGATGTCGATCACCCCGGAACGCCAGCAGGTGATCGACTTCAGCAAGAAATACTACCACACCCCGGCGCGGTTCGTGGCCAGGGCCGACGCCGGTTTCGTGGATTCGCAGGAGGGCATGGCCGGCAAGCTCGTCGGCGTGCAGCGCGGCTCGATCCATCAGGGCTTCATGGAGGGCGTCTATCCCGACACCCAGCTGACGCTCTACGCCAGCCAGGACGAGGCCTATCTCGACCTCGTGTCCGGCCGCGTCGATGCGGTCATGGCCGATGTCACGGCGATCGAGGACGGTTTTCTCAAGACGCCGCAGGGCGAGGGCTTCGCCTTCTTCGGCGAGGAGCATTCGGATCCGCAGTATCACGGCGAGGGCGCCGGCATCGGGGTGCGCAAGGAGGACACCGAGCTGCGCGACCGGCTGACGGCGGCGATCGAGGCGATCCGCGCCAGCGGGGTCTACGACGAGGTCGCGACCAAGTACTTCGACTACAACATCTACGGCGCGCCCGCGTCCTGATGGGCAAGGGTTCCGGGCGGTCTGGTTCGGGATCGCCGCCATGGACAAGCTGATCGAATATTCCCCGCTGCTGGCCCGGGGCGCCCTGGTCACGATCGCGCTGGCGCTGGTGTCGCTGGCCCTCGCCACGGTGATGGGCGGGATCGCCGCGGCGGGGCGGATCGGCGGCGGCCCCGTCGGGCGGACGCTGGTGCTCGCCTACACCTCGATCGTGCGCGGCGTGCCGGATCTGGTGATGATCCTGCTGGTCTATTTCGGCGGCCAGCGGCTGTTCAACGTCCTGCTGGGGCTGTTCGGGGCCGGGCCGGTCACGCTCTCGCCGTTCTGGGCCGGCGTGATCGCCATCGGCTTCATCTACGGCGCCTATCTCGCCGAGACCTTCCGCGGCGCCTACATGACCATCCCCAAGGGCCAGCTCGAGGCCGGGCAGGCGCTGGGGATGCGCGGCCTGCCGCTGATCGGCAGGGTGATGATCCCGCAGCTGATCCGCTTCGCGCTGCCGGGCTACGGCAACGTCTGGCAGGTGCTGGTGAAGTCGACCGCCGTGGTCTCGGTGATCGGGCTCAACGACCTCGTCGGCCTCGCCAACGACGCCGGCAAGACCGCGCGCGAGCCGTTCCTGTTCCTGTCCGCGGTGATGCTGGTCTATCTGCTCATCACCTTCGTCTCGACCAACGCCCTCGGCATGATGGAGCGCCGCTTTGCGCTGAAGGGGCATCATGCGCGTTGATCTGGTCCTCGCGAACTGGCAGCTGTTCGCGGCGGGGATCTGGCTGACGCTCCAGCTCACCTTCCTCGCGCTCGCGATCGGCTTCGCCATCGCGCTGCCGGCGGGCATCGCCCGGGCGCGGCGCCGGCCGGTCATCTCGCCGATCATCAACGCCTTCGTCTATGTGTTCCGCGGCACGCCGCTGATCGTGCAGACCTTCCTGATCTATTTCGGCCTCGGCCAGTTCGAGTGGATCCGCGACAGCTGGGCCTGGGCCTACCTGCGCGACCCCTGGTGGTGCGCGTTGCTCGCGTTCACGCTGAATTCGGCGGCCTATCAGACCGAGATCATCCGCGGCGCCGTCGAGAGCACGCCGCGCGGCGAGCTGGAGGCGGCCGGCGCGCTGGGGCTGTCGCCGCGGCAGGTCGATTTCCTGGTGCTGATCCCCTCGATGCTGCGCCGCGCGCTGCCGCAATACGGCAACGAGGTGGTGTTCATGCTGCACGGCACCGCGGTGGCCAGCGTCATCACGCTGCAGGACATCCTCGGGGCCGGGCGCACGCTGAACGCCAAGTTCTACCTCGCCTACGAAGGCTTCGTGACGGCGGCGCTGCTCTACATGGCGATCACCTTCGTCTTCGTTGTCGCCTTCCGGCTGCTCGAGAACCGCTATCTTCGCCATCTCAGCCTGTCGCGCTGAACCCGCCCGATGACCGATCCGCGCCCCGCAGTTCGGCTGCGCCCCAATGTCGCCGCCCAGCCGCTGCGCTGGGGGGCGCCCTGGATCTGGGCCGACCAGCTCGTGCTCGACCGCCGTACGCGGGCGATCCCGGCGGGGGCGCTGGTCGAGTTGCAGGACGCCGAGCGCCGGCCCCTGGGCCTCGCCGCGTTCAACCCGGCCTCCAGGATCGCCGCGCGGATGCTCGACGCCGATCCCGCCGCCGAGGTGGATCGCGGCTGGTTCGCCGCCCGGCTGGCGCGGGCGCTGGCGCTGCGCGAGACGCTGTACGACGCGCCGTTCTACCGGCTGGTCCATGCCGAGGCGGACGGGTTCCCCGGGGTGATCGTCGACCGCTTCGGCGACGCGGCGGTGATCCAGCCGAACGCGGCCTGGGCCGAGGCGCGCATCGACGATCTGGTGGGCGCGCTGGGCGAGGTGACCGGGGTTTCGACCGTGGTCAAGAACGGCGCCGGCCGGGCGCGGTCGCTGGAGGGGCTGCCGGAGGAGACCGTGGTGCTGAGCGGCGATCTGGCGGGGCCGGTCGAGGTTCCGATGAACGGCGCCGTCTATCTCGCCGACCTGACCGGCGGGCAGAAGACCGGGCTGTTCTTCGACCAGCGGCCGAACCATGCCTTCGCGGCCGGGCTGGCGCGGGGCCGGCGGGTGCTCGACGTCTTCTCCCATGTCGGGGGCTTCGCGCTGGCGGCGCTGGCGGCGGGGGCGACCGGGGCGCTGGCGGTGGACGGCTCGGCGGCGGCGCTGGATCTGGCCGAGGGCGGGGCGCGGGCGAGTGGGGTGGCGGAGCGGTTCGCGACGCGGAAGGGCGACGCCTTCGATGCGATGGCGGCGCTGGCGGCGGAGGGCGCGCGCTTCGGGCTGGTGGTCTGCGACCCGCCGGCCTTCGCGCCGAACAAGGCGGCGCTGGAGGCCGGGCTGCGCGCCTACGAGCGGACCGCAAGGCAGGCGGCGGCGCTGGTCGCGCCCGACGGGTTCCTGGTGCTGTGCTCGTGCAGCCATGCGGCGGATCTCGCGCGGTTCCGCGAGGCCTCGCTGCGCGGGGTGGGCCGCGCCGGGCGGTCGGCGGTGCTGCTGCACACCGGTTTCGCCGGGCCGGACCATCCGACGCATCCGTATCTGGCCGAGAGCGCCTACCTCAAGGCGCTGTTCCTGCGGCTGGCGTAACAACGTGATACGCCATGTCAAGTCATTGATATAAAATAATAATGACCTTCGCCGTTAACCTGATCGTAACCCCGGAAACCGCCGTCGGGGACCGCCGGTGAGGGTCCTGCTCGACGCCTGCGTGCTGGTCCCCTCGGTCCTGCGCGAGATGCTGCTCGGGGCGGCGGCGGCGGGCGGCTTCACCCCGCTCTGGTCGGCGCGCATCCTCGAAGAATGGGCGCGCGCGACCCGACGGTTGCCGGAAGGCGCCGAAGCCGTCGCGCGGGCGGAGATCGCCCGGCTGGGCCGGGTCTGGCCGGAGGCGAGCGTTCCGCCGGACCCGGACCTCGAAGCCCGGCTGTCCCTGCCCGACGCGGGCGACCTGCATGTGCTGGCCGCCGCGATCACCGGCGGCGCCGATGCGCTGATGACGCTGAACCGGATGGACTTTCCGACCCGGACCCTGGCGCGGCACGGCCTGATCCTGCGCGAGCCCGACGGGTTCCTGTGCGAGCTGCTGGCCGAGGG
>CAYTMB010000106.1:0-3153 GCA_964438465.1 uncultured Rhodovulum sp.
ACGCCCTTCAGCCGGGCGGTGCGGATGTACTGCTGGGTCATCACCTCGGCCATCGCGGCGCGGGTCATGCGCGCGATGTAGCCCATGCCGTAGATCGCGATGGTCAGGACCGGCAGGGTGAAGTTGTAGAACGTCGGCCCGTCGTCGGCGGCGGTGGTCGCCGAGCCGGAAAACCACTGCATCCCGAACATCTGGCTCGCGAACAGCACGGTCAGCACCACGCCCGAGACATATTCCGGCGTCGAGGTCGTGACGATGGCGACGGTCGACAGCGTGCGGTCCTGGAACGAGCCCTCGCGCATCCCCGCCAGCACCCCGAGCAGCAGCGCCGAAGGGATCATCACCACCAGCACCCAGAACATCAGCACGCCGGTCAGCTTCAGGCGCGGCCACAGCACGTCGGCGACCGGCGCGTTGAACCGGGTCGAATGGCCGAAGTCGCCGCGCACGACGTCGCCGAGCCATTCGCCGTAGCGGACCGGCAGCGGCCGGGTGAAGCCGTTCTGGTCGAGCCAGACCTCGACCTGCTGCTCGGTGATGCGGCTGCCGGTCTGCTCCTTGGCGAGCTTGACGAGGTTGGGCTTGAGGTTGACGAGGCTGAACACGATCAGCGTCAGGCACAGCGCCGTCAGCACCAT
The DNA here is from genome assembly GCA_964438465.1 of uncultured Rhodovulum sp. Lineage (GTDB taxonomy): Bacteria > Pseudomonadota > Alphaproteobacteria > Rhodobacterales > Rhodobacteraceae > Amaricoccus. The sequence goes on from CAYTMB010000106.1 coordinate 639, forward strand.
CACGCCGAGCCGCTTCAGCAGGAATACGAGCATTCTTGCTCCCTTGTCTCAACCGCGCCGGCGGGGCCGCCGACGCGGGTCGCGAGGCTCGGGGGGCTCAGGTCGAGAGCCAGGTGTCTTCCAGATGAATCTCGAAGGTCGGATGCATGACCAGACCGTTCACGTCGAGCGTCATGTGGCGGAAGGTCGAACGCCAGTAGGGCTGGATCAGGATGCCCGAGTCCTGGATGATCTTCTCCATCTTGGCCATGACCTCGCGGCGCGCGTCGGCGTCGGCGATGGCGTAGGCCTCGGCCAGCAGCGCGTCGAACTCCGGGTCGGCGAATCCGGTCTCGTTCCACGGCTCGCCCGAGCGATAGGCGAGCGCGTAGACCTGAACGCCGAGCGGACGCATGTTCCATTCGGTCGAGGAGAACGGATAGCCGGTCCAGTTGTTCCAGAAGGTGTTGCCGGGCAGGACGGTCCGCTTGCAGTTGATCCCGGCGTCGCGCAGCTGGGCGGCGACGGAGTCGCAGGTGTTGCGGTTGAAGTCGTCGTCGAGCGAGATCAGCTCCAGCTCGGTGTCGGCGTGGCCGGCCTCGGCCATCATCGCCTTGGCCCGGGCCGGGTCGCGGGCCGGGGCAGGGAGCTCGAAATACTCCGGATGCATCGGGCCGACATGGTGGTTGTCCGCCTTGCGCCCGAGCCCCTGATAGCCGAGGTCGAGAACCACGGCGTTGTCGACGCCGAGCTGCACCGCGTTGCGCACCATCTGGTTGTCGAACGGCGGCTGGGTGACGTTCATCCGCACGCAGAGGGTGTTGGCGGTGACCGACTCGGACTTGTTGAGCCCGAGCGCGTCGAAGATCTCGACATAGCTCGGCGGCGTCTCGTAGCTCGTGTGGATCTCGCTCGACTCGAAGGCGGCGATGGTCGCCGAGGGGTCGGTGCCGTAGTCGATGAACTCGACGCCATCGAGGTACACCGGACCCATGCCGTCGATGGCGTCGCCCCACCAGGCGCCGGTGGTGCGGCGCTGGTAGACGGCGCGCACGCCGACGTCGGTGGAGACCAGCTCCCACGGGCCGGTGCCGATCGGGTTGACCGACAGGTCGGCCCCGGTCTCGTCGAAGCTGCGGTGCACGATCAGCGCCGGATAGTCGGCGAAGTTCGGCACGATGGTGATGTCGGGGTTCGCCAGATGCAGCCTGACGGTGAAGTCGTCGACCTTCTCGATCGCGCCGTCGCGCGCGCCGAAGATCTCGCGGGTCTGCTCCTCCTGGACGACCGAGCCGTCGTCCTTGGTGACGTCGCCCACGAACGTCTCTTCGCCCTTCTTCTCGAGCAGGGGCGCCATGCGCGTGGCCATCGAGTTGTTGGGAACGTGGCTCTCGCACCAGCGCGTCAGGTTGAACACGACGTCGTCGGCGGTGAAGGCGTCGCCGTTGGTCCAGGTGACGCCCTGGCGGACCTTCAGCGTGTATTCGGTGGCGTCGTCATTGACTTCCCAGCTTTCGATCAGCCACGGCTCGAAGGTGAAATCGGCGGTGTAGCGCACCAGCGGCTCGACCAGCAGCCGGGCCTGATTGCCTTTCTGCGACCAGTCGAAGATGCGCGGGTCATCGAGGCGCATCACCGACTGGGCGATCCTCAGCGTGCCGCCGGGCGTGCCGTCCTGGGCCTGCGCCCGAGCCGGCGACGCAAGGCCGAGCATGCCGTAGGCCGCCGGACCGGTCACCCCGAGCGCCGTCGCCATCGCCAGGAACTCGCGGCGCTGCAGCTTGCCGGCGCGCGCCTCGGCGGCCAGCGCCGGCACGGCCGGATGCACCGGCTTGCCGTTGATCGTCGGATCGGCCATCTTGATCTCCCGGAGTTCTGCTGTTCCCTTGAAGCCATTGCAGGACGAAACGCCTCGCGGGTCAACCGCTTATTCCGCTCGGTGCGGCAGGGCGGCGCGGCGCGGGGCCGTTGCGCGCGGTCACGAATCCGCGAACGATAGTCGGATAAGCAAGATTATGTTAATATTTTAGATTGCTGGCGATCAGCCTCGGCCGGCCTGGCGGCTCTCGCGCATCGACAGGACCGCGCCGATCAGAAAGCCGAGCGCGCCCAGCAGCAGATGCAGATTGGCGAGCGCCGGGATCCACCGGATCTCGGCGCCCTGGGGCACGAAGGCCAGCGTCGAGGCGGTCATGAAGAACACGCAGCCGAGCAGGTTCCAGGCGACGATGCGCCAGTCGAGATCCCGGGGCCGCCAGCGCCAGTAGCCGCCGCAGGTCTCGATGAAGGCGAGATAGCCCGAAACCAGGAACAGCGCCGAGCCGACCATTCCCGGCGTCCAGACCACGATGTCCTCCACATACCAGCGCCCGGGCGAAGCGATGGCGTCGAAGGTGTTGAAATTGAACTGAATGGTTCCGAGGAATTGCGCGAAGCTGCTGAGCCAGCCGGCGCTTTCGGGCCTCCAGCCGATCGCGACGATCCTGCGCGGCGGCTCGGGCCGTTGCGGATCGGCGGCGAAGGCCGGCGCGTTGGC
>CAYTMB010000106.1:3253-7468 GCA_964438465.1 uncultured Rhodovulum sp.
CGCCCCTCAAAGGCGTAGCGGCGATGGGTGACGAAGGGCCAGGGCCCGTCGTCATGCATCGGCGGTTCGCGGGAAGGCTGCGAGGGCTGCGTCATCGCTCACGCGGCCGTTTCGGCGAACCGCGGAAAATACACGCTCCGAGATTGCATTCTTCCCGTCCCATCCCGATCCCGGACCGGCCCCCGCGGGCCTCGCCGCGGTCGCCGGCGCCGCGATCGTCGCTTCGCATGACCACGCGCCTGATCGCACAGTTTCCGACGGGCAAAAAGGGATCTCGCCTGTGTCTCAGGCTCTTATCCGAATCCGACGCCACGTCTTGATCTCAACGACGGCGTGGTCCTACATGTGGCCCGCGGGCCGGGCGGCGGGGGCGGGGTCCCTCCCCTCCCCGACCGGCCGCGACATCGGCGCGGGTTGGGGCTGCGGCGTTCAATACGCGCGATGCGTGCGCCTCTGAGGAGTTGAGGATTTGACGGAGATTTCCAACCGGCATCTGCGCGCCGAAATTCTGGACGACGTCTATTCGTCGCGCGAAATGCTGGGACAGCTGCCCAAATCCGTTTTTCCGAAGGACGAGCGCAGCCCGCGCCATGTCTTTGCCGCGGTGCGCGACGAGCTGATGCTCGACGGCAATTCCCGCCAGAACCTCGCCACCTTCTGCCAGACCTGGGTCGATGACGAGGTTCGCGACCTGATGTCGCTGTCGATCGACAAGAACATGATCGACAAGGACGAATATCCCCAGACCGCCGAGATCGAGGCGCGCTGCGTGCGCATGCTCGCCGATCTGTGGAACGCGCCCGACCCGGCGACGACCCTCGGCTGCTCCACCGTCGGCTCGTCGGAGGCGGCGATGCTGGGCGGGCTGGCGCTGAAATGGCGCTGGCGCAAGAAGCGGCAGGCGGCGGGCCTGCCCGCCGACAAGCCCAACCTGATCTGCGGCCCGGTGCAGATCTGCTGGCACAAGTTCGCCCGCTATTTCGACGTGGAGCTGCGCGAGGTCCCGCTGGAGGGCGACCGGCTGATCCTGAACGCCGCGGAGGTGCTGAAGCGGGTCGACGAGAACACCATCGGCGTGGTGCCGACCCTGGGCGTGACCTTCACCTGCCAGTACGAGCCGGTGCAGGAAATCCACGACGCGCTCGACAGGCTGCAGGCCGAGACCGGCCTCGACATCCCGATCCATGTGGACGGGGCGAGCGGCGGCTTCCTCGCGCCGTTCTGCGCGCCGGATCTGCCCTGGGACTTCCGCCTGCCGCGGGTCAAGTCGATCAACGCCTCGGGCCACAAGTTCGGCCTCGCCCCGCTCGGGGTCGGCTGGGTGATCTGGCGCGAGGCCGCCGACCTGCCCGAGGAGCTGGTCTTCAACGTGAACTACCTCGGCGGGAACATGCCCACCTTCGCGCTGAACTTCTCGCGGCCGGGCGGACAGGTCATCGCGCAGTACTACAGCTTCCTGCGGCTCGGTCGCGAGGGCTACGCCAAGGTCCACGACGCCTGCTACGAAACCGCGCAATATCTCGCCCGCGAGATCGCCGCGATCGGGCCTTTCGAGATCCTGTTCGACGGCGACAGCAAGGCCGGGATCCCCGGCCTGTGCTGGAAGGTCAAGGACGGGTTCGACACCCGCGGCTACACGCTCTACGACCTCGCGGACCGGCTGCGCAGCCGCGGCTGGCAGGTGCCGGCCTATTCCATGCCGGCGGACCGGCAGGACCTGGTGATCCAGCGCATCCTGGTTCGTCACGGCGTCAGCCACGATCTCGCCGCGCTGCTGATCGAGGATCTGCAGCGCGCGGTGGCGTTCTTCGCCGAACACCCGGTTTCGCGGCCGATGAGCGAAGCGGAGGCGGGCAGCTTCAACCACAACTGACGGGCGCGCCTTCGGGGCGGGCCGCTGCCCCGCGCGGCGGTCAGCGCGCCGCCGCCGTCAGGGGCTCGACCGACCGAAGCAACCGCTCGGACAAAAAGGCGGATCAACACTGCAACCGCGCTTTCGGGCCGGCGATATCTGTGCAATCACCAAGGGATAGGCCGGGCGCCGACCCCCGCGGAACATGCGCCCCGAACCGTCCTTCCGCTCCGGCGGCGGCTCGCGACGGGGCGTCGGGTAAGGAAAGGGTTCGGACATGTGCACCTCGCTCGTCTATCGCGACGCAGCCGGAAAGGCCTATTTCGGGCGGACGCTCGAACTCACCGTCGATCTGCCCTACCAGATCGCCTGGTTCCCGGCGGGTTTCGAGGTCGCCTCGCGGGTCGCGGATCATCCGGCGCTGACCTTCGCGACCCGTTTCGGCGTGCTCGCCATCGCCATCCCCGCCCGGGTCCCGACCAGGGAGGCGCCGATCGGCCCGGCCGATCTCAAGGCGCTGGAGGGGCTGAACACCAGCGGCCTGACCTTCAGCCTGCTTTCCTACCCGTCGGCGGCCGGGCCCGAGGCGGCGGTCGCGGCGGAGACGGCGGTGCTCTCGGCCTCCGATCTCGGGCTCTGGGCGCTCGGCCAGTTCGAGACCGTGGCCGAGGTCCGGGCCGCCCTCGCGCAGCAGCCGGTGCGGCTCGAGGCGCTGGCCATCCTCGGGGGCGTGGTCTCGCCGTTCCACTATCTGGTGAACGACGCCTCCGGCGCCTCGCTGGTGATCGAGTTCCACAAGGGCGCGATGTCGGTCTACGACAACCCGGTGCGGGTGATGACCAACGGGCCGCGCTTCGACTGGCACCTGACCAATCTCGACAACTATACCGCGCTCGGCAACGTCGACCGGCCGACGGCGACCTTCGGCGACTACCAGGCGTCCCAGCCGGATTCGGGCGTCGCCACCGCGGGCCTGCCGGCCTCCAACACCTCGGTGGGGCGCTTCGTGCGGGCGGCCTACTATGCGCAGTTCGCGGAAAAGGCGGACGCCCCGGACAAGGCGGTGACGACGCTCGCCCATGTCATGAACAACTTCGACCGGCCCAGGGGCGCGACCATCGACCTTCCGCAGGCGGGCGTGAGCCATCTGGAGGTCCAGGGGCTCGGCGACGCGCCGGGCGGCGGGGCCTCGACCGAGTTCACCTGCTGGACGAGCCTGTCCGACCTCGACCGCCGGATCTTCTTCCTGCGGGCCTACGGCGCCCTCAACTACACCCGCTTCGACCTCGCAGCGCTGGCGGACACGAACAAACTGCTGGTCCTGCCGTTCCAGGGACTGGACGCCGACGCGCCGGACGGCGCCGTCGCGCTCAAGGCCGCCTGAGCCGCGTGCCGGCCCGACGGGAGACGAGCCGGCGCGAGATCTCGCGCCGGCAGGCGCTCGGCGGCCTCGCCGGGGCGCTCGTCGCTGTGGCGATGCCCGCCCGCGCGCAGGCGGCGCGGCCGCTCCTGCTCACGGGCGCGCGGATCTTCGACGGCGACGCCCCCGCGCTGATAGAGGGCGCCGACGTCCTGGTCGCGGACGGGCGGATCGAGGCGGTGATCCCCCGGGGCCAGGGTCCGTCCGAGGCCCGCGCCATCGACTGCGCCGGCACGACGATCATGCCCGGGATGATCGACGCGCATTGGCATTCGATGCTCGCCGCCCTGCCGATGATGGTCGCCTGGACGGCGGACATCGGCTATATCCACCTGCTCGCCGCGCAGGAGGCCGAGCGCACCCTGCTGCGCGGCTTCACCACCGTGCGGGATGCGGGCGGCCCCGCCTTCGCGCTGAAGCGGGCCATCGACGAAGGCCGCTTCCCGGGGCCGCGGATCTATCCCTCCGGGGCGATGATCACCCAGACCGGCGGCCACGGCGATTTCCGCCTGCGCGCCGAGATCCCCCGCGGACCCCTGACCCCGCTCAGCGCCGCCGAGATCACCGGCGTCTCCGCCATCGCCGACGGCGTGCCGGAAGTGCTGCGCCGGAGCCGCGAGCAGCTCCTGCTCGGGGCCTCGCAGGTCAAGATCATGGTGGGCGGCGGGGTCTCGTCGCAATACGACCCGCTCGACGTCCAGCAGTTCACCGAAGCCGAGATCCGCGCCGCGGTCGAGGCGGCGCGGGACTGGGGAACCTATGTTTCGGCCCATGTCTACACCTCGCAGGGCATCCTGCGCGCGCTCGATTGCGGGGTGCTGAGCATCGAGCACGGCCAGCTCGCCGACGACCGCACCGCCGCGCGCATCGCCGAGGCCGGCGCCTGGTGGAGCCTCCAGCCCTTTCTCGCCGACGAGGACGCCAATCCGCAGGCGAGCCCGGA
>CAYTMB010000107.1:0-7451 GCA_964438465.1 uncultured Rhodovulum sp.
GGCGCCCCGCTGATGCGATCCGGGGCGCGCGTTTTTCGAAAGGGCGCGACCTGGGGCGATCAAGGCAATCAAACGGAGCTCGCATGAGCCCGGTCGCGCTTGCGGCGGGCGGCCAGCAGGGGAATGATGGCGGGGCCCCGCTGCTGGATCGGGGCGCAGCGCAGGGAGATCCCGGAGTGGACCGCCGCTCCTCCCGCGTTCTGGTGCGTCCGGCCCGGCGCTCGGAGATTCCGGCGCTGGCCGCGCTCGTCGACGCCGCCTTCGACGAGTTCCGCCGCCAGCGCCCGCAGGCGGTCTGGGCGCGCCACATCGCCGAAGCGCGCGATCTCGCCCGCCGCTGGGAGACCTCCACGGTTCTCGTCGCCGAGGCGGACGGCGAACTGGCCGGGAGCGTCTCCTTCTACGCCGAGGCCGCGCGCGCGGGCATGGGGCTGCCCGCGGGCTGGGCCGGGTTTCGCAACCTCGCGGTGCATCCCGCGCATCGCGGACGCGGTCTCGGCCGCGCCCTGGCGCTCGACTGCATCGCGCGGGCGCGCGCGGCGGGCGTGGCGACCGTCGCCATCCACACCTCGGCGCGCATGACCGCGGCCAACGGCCTCTATCGCGCGCTCGGCTTCCGCCGCTGCCCCGAGCATGACGCGGATGCGACCGCGCTGCTCGGCTTCGCGGGGGAGGCGGCGGTTCCGCTGATCGCCTTCCGCCTCGATCTCGATTAGTCCGGGGCTCGGTCAGTCGGGGCTCGGTCAGTCCGGGGCGGCCCCCTCGGCGGCGCCGCCGGCGATCCACAGCCGGTCGAACAGTTCGACCAGCGGGCGGAAGCCGTCCAGCGTCACGCGGTCGCAGGACCCGCCGCCGCCCGACATGAACGCCGCGATCCGGCGGTCGGTCTCGGCCGGATCGGGGGTCAGCGCGCCGAAGGCGGTCAGATCGGCGGCGATCGAGGCGTTGGGTTCGAGCACGCAGTCGGCGCTCATGAGCCGCTCGCTCGGGCCGGGCAGGCGCACGAGGACGATGCGGCTGACCGAGGGCTGCGGATCCGCCCCGAGCACCGCCGTGCCGCACAGGAGCCCGCCGAGCACGCCGACGAGCGACATGGGCGGGAACAGCGTGAAGTGGAACGAGGTGCGTTCCAGCGGCTCGCGCATGTCGATGTGCAGGCCGCGGCGCAGGATCGTGACGGTTCCGTGGCCCTCGAGCCGGTCCGCGAGCCGCACCTGGGTATAGGTCGCCTCGAGGCCGCCGGCGCCCGGCTGGATCAACAGCGCGCCGCGAATCATCCGGCCCGAAAAATACGGCGACCAGGCGTGGGAATAGCAGGCGTAGACGCCGGCGAGACCGGTGGCGAAGGGCGAGGCCTCCTCGGCCAGCGCCGGCGCGGCGCGCGGGCTGTCGCCGCCGAACGCCTTGGCGTGGCGCAGCAGCGCCTCGCGGTCGGCTTCGCGCGCGGCGCAGATCCGGTCGACGAAGCTGTCGAAATCGGCCTCGGCGATCCAGGCGCCGGTGTGGCCCTCGCCCAGCACCTTGGCCCAGTCCTCGTAGACCTGCTGCTCGCGCGGGCGGGCGCGGCCCTGCAGCCACTTGTTGGCGCGCTCGACGTCGAAGGAAGTGCGCGGGTTCACCCGCCGGAACGCCGCCGCGAGATCCTTTCGCGTCCGCGCGCCCACGATCGCGGCGGTCAGGCACAGCTTCCGGTCGATGTCGATGGCGTCCAAGGGTAACCCTCGCGTCACGCACATGGAACAGTCGCGCGGATGGCGAGGCTTTACAAGCGCAATGCACGCGATCCGAGCCGGTCTTGCGGCCGGCCGGCCCTCGGCCTAGATCAGGGGCGATGAAACATCCGCTCGACTTCCTGCGTCGGCGCGACCTGGTGACGGTGCTCCGGCTCGAGGGCGTCATCGGGGCCGGGGCGCGGTTCGGCGCGCCGGCGCTGACCGACGCGAGCCTCGCGCCGCTGATCGAGGCGGCGTTCCGGCGCGGCCGGCCGAAGGCGGTGGCGCTGGCCATCAACTCGCCCGGCGGCTCGCCGGCGCAGTCGAGCCTGATCGCCGCGCGCATCCGCCGGCTGGCCGACGAGAAGCGGGTGCCGGTCCACGCCTTCGTCGAGGATGTGGCGGCCTCGGGCGGCTACTGGCTCGCGACCGCCGCCGACCGCATCCATGTCGATCCCAATTCCATCATCGGCTCGATCGGGGTGATCTCGGCCTCGTTCGGCTTTCACGAGCTGCTGGCGCGCAACGGCGTCGAGCGGCGGGTGCACACCGCCGGCGTCGACAAGAGCCTGCTCGACCCGTTCCGTCCCGAACGTCCCGAGGACGTCGCGCGGCTCGGGCGGCTGCAGGGCGCGATCCACGCCAACTTCATCGACCAGGTCAAGGCCCGCCGCGGCGCGCGGCTGACCGGCGCGGATCTGTTCACCGGCGACATCTGGGTGGGGCAAGACGGCGTCGAGGTCGGCCTCGCCGATGCGGTCGGCCATCTCGCGCCGACGATGCGCGGGCTCTACGGCGACGACATCCGGTTCCGGATGATCAGCCCGCGCAAGCCGCTGTTCCGCCGGCTGGGGCTGTCGGTCCTCGCCGAGGCGCTGGGCGGGGTCGAGGACCGCGCGGTCTGGGCGCGGTTCGGGCTGCAGGCGCCATGACGCTGAAGGCGGTCCTGGTCCTCGCCGCGCTCGCCCTGCTCGCCGGCATGCTGCGCAGGCGGTTCGCCCCACCCGCGCGCCGCCCCCGTGGGCCGGTCATCGAGGCGGCGCGGAAATGCCCGTCCTGCGGCGCCTATGTGCTCGCCGGCGCGCCCTGCGCGCGGCCCGACTGCCCGCCGCGCGGCTGATGGGCGGGTTCCGCGCGGCGCTGGTCACCGGCGGCGGCAGGCGGCTCGGGCGCGCCATCGCGCTCGACCTCGCGGCCCGCGGGACCGATGTGGCGATCCACTACCACGCCAGCCGCGACGCCGCCGAAGCGACGGCGGCCGAGGCGCGGGCGTTCGGCGTGCGCGCGGCGGCGCTGGGCGCCGACCTGCTCGACCGGGCGGCGACCGCGGGGCTGGTCCCGGCGGCGGCGGCGGCGCTGGGCCGGCCGCTGGACGTGCTGGTCAACAACGCCTCGATCTTCGAGCCCGACACCATCGCCACGGCGACCTGGGCGAGCTGGGACCGCCATATCGGCTCGAACCTGCGCGCGCCGTTCGAGCTGATCCAGGCCTTCGCGGCGCAGGCCCCGCGCGCGGGGCGCGACGCCGAGGGCGAACCGGCGGCGGCGGCCTGCGCGATCAACATGATCGACCAGCGCGTCCGCAAGCTGACGCCGGCGTTTGCAACCTACACGATAGCGAAGATGGGGCTATGGGCCCTGACCCGCACCGCCGCGCAGGCCCTCGCGCCGGACGTGCGGGTGAATGCGATCGGTCCCGGCCCGACCCTGCGCGGGGCGCGGCAGTCCATCGGACATTTCGCCGCACAGCGCGCCGCCACCGTGCTCGGACGCGGCGCGAACCCGGAGGAGATCTGCGCGGCGGTGCGGTTTCTGCTCGATGCGCCGGGCGTGACCGGTCAACTGATCTGCGTCGACGGGGGCCAGCATCTCGCCTGGCGCACGGCGGATGTCCTTGGGGGCGAATAGGCCGCAACCGCCGGCGCGGCGCATCGGGGCGGGGGTCGCATTGACTTTTCCACTCCCCGGCGGCCGCTCACGGCTCCGTTATGATTCTGTCAACGATTCCAAAAATTTACCATTCGTGAATAACTTAATCCGGGAAAAACAACGGCTTGCGGATGTGCCTAAAATTCATGCAATCTGTCGAAGCGTCATGATTATCAGGGGAAAGCCCCCGCCTCGGGAAGTTCCGCACAGACTTATCCACAGAAACGGTGGACAGCTTCGCGCTTGCATCGGGGTCCGGCCCCGTGCTGCGGCGGGGAGAATCAGCGCCGGGAGGCGTTCCGGGCGATGAGCGCCGACACGCCCCGCGACCATCCCGGCTTCGACGAGGACGGCGCCGCGCGCGGCGCGCCGCGGGCCGGGCATCTGGTGATCCGCGACTACCTGCGCCGGCTCGACGACAGCCCGGGCGTCTACCGGATGCTCGACGCCAGGGGCGAGGTTCTCTACGTCGGCAAGGCGCGCAGCCTGAAGAAGCGCGTCGCCGCCTATGCCAAGCCGCTGGGGCACAATGCACGCATAGGGAGAATGATCGCGGCGACGGCCTCGATGATGTTCCTCACCACCGCGACCGAGACCGAGGCGCTGCTGCTGGAGCAGAACCTGATCAAACAGCTGCGGCCTCGGTTCAACGTGCTGCTGCGCGACGACAAGAGCTTCCCCTCGATTCTGCTGACCGGCGACCATCCGTTCCCGCAGATCCGCAAGCACCGCGGGCTGCGCAAGGAGAAGGGGCGCTATTTCGGGCCCTTCGCCTCGGCGGGCTCGGTGAACCGCACGCTGAACCAGCTGCAGAAGGCCTTCCTGCTGCGCTCGTGCTCGGACCCGATGTTCGAGAGCCGGACCCGGCCCTGCCTGCTGCACCAGATCAGGCGCTGCTCGGCGCCCTGCACCGGGCTGATCTCGGAGGCGGACTACGCGGCGCTGGTCGAGGACGCGGTGCAGTTCCTCTGCGGCAGGTCCACCCGGGTGCAGGAGGCGCTCGCCCGCCAGATGGCCGAGGCGAGCGCCGCGACCGAGTTCGAGCGCGCGGCGGCGCTGCGCGACCGCATCCGCGCGCTGACCGCGGTGCAGGCGACCCAGGGCGTGAACCCCGAGGGCGTCGAGGAGGCCGACGTGGTGGCGCTGCACCAGGAGGGCGGGCAGGCCTGCGTCGAGGTGTTCTTCATCCGCGCCAACCAGAACTGGGGCAACCGCGCGTATTTCCCGCGCACCGGCGCCGGGATCGAGCCGGGCGAGATCCTCGAGGCCTTCCTCGGGCAGTTCTACGGCAACAAGACCCCGGCGCGGCTGATCCTGCTCAGCCATCCGCCCGACAACGCCGACCTTCTGGCCGAGGCGCTGAGCGCGCAGCTCGGCCGCCGGGTGGCGCTCGGCGTGCCGCAGCGCGGCGAGAAGGCCGGGCTGGTGGCGCAGGCCGCGCGCAACGCCCGCGAGGCGCTGGCGCGCAGGATGTCCGAGAGCGCGAGCCAGGCGGCATTGCTCGAGGGCCTCGCGACGGCCTTCGGGCTGGAGGCCGCGCCGGAGCGGATCGAGGTCTACGACAACAGCCACATCATGGGCACCAACGCCGTCGGAGGCATGATCGTCGCCGGCCCCGAGGGGCTGATGAAGTCGCAGTACCGCAAGTTCAACATCCGCTCCGACAGCCTGACGCCCGGCGACGACTTCGGCATGATGCGCGAGGTGCTCGACCGCCGCTTCGCCCGGCTGATCAAGGAGGACCCCGACCGCGCCTCCGGGGCCTGGCCCGACCTGGTGCTGATCGACGGCGGCGCGGGGCAGGTCTCGGCCGCCGCCGCGGCGCTGGCCGAACTCGGCGTCGAGGACGTGGAGATCATCGGCGTGGCCAAGGGCGTCGACCGCGACGCCGGCAAGGAGGAGTTCCACCGCCCCGGCCGGCCGCCGATGGCGCTGGGCCACAAGGATCCGGTGCTCTACTTCGTGCAGCGCTTGCGCGACGAGGCGCACCGCTTCGCCATCGGGGCCCACCGCGCCAAGCGCGCCGCGCAGACCCGGGCGACGCCGCTCGACGAGATCCCCGGGGTGGGCGCCGCGCGCAAACGCGCGCTGCTGGCGCATTTCGGCTCGGCCAAGGCGGTCAGCCGGGCCGGACTGGCGGATCTCCGCGCAGCCCCGGGCATTTCCGCCGCGCTGGCCGAGTTGATTCATGGCTTCTTCCATGGCGACGCGTGACAGCGTAAAAGGATCCGAAGCCTTTAGGACGCATCGGCCCATGCGCTGGACGATCCCCAATATCCTGACCGTCCTGCGCCTCGCAGCCGCGCCCGGCGTGGCGCTGGCCTTCGCGTTCTTCGACCGGCCCTATGCGGACTGGATCGCCTTCGCGCTGTTCATCGTCGCGGCGCTGACCGACTGGGTCGACGGCAAGCTGGCGCGGGCCTGGCAGCAGGAGTCGAACTTCGGCCGCATGCTCGACCCGATCGCCGACAAGGCGATGGTGGTGATCGCGCTCGCGGTCATCGTCGGGCTCTGGGGCATGAAGGCGCTGCTCCTGGTGCCGGTCGCCTTCATCCTGCTGCGCGAGATCTTCGTCTCGGGCCTGCGCGAGTTCCTCGGGGCCAAGGCCGGCAAGCTCAAGGTCACGCATCTGGCCAAGTGGAAGACCACGGCGCAGATGGTGGCGATCCCGGTGCTGCTGCTGGCCGGGGTGTTCGAATACGACAGCCGGCACAACACGCCCTGGATCAGCGCCTGGTTCCACGACTGGGCCGGCTGGGCGCTGTCGAGCGGCGGGCTCGTGCTGATCTGGGTCGCCGGGCTGCTGACGCTGATGACCGGCTACGACTATCTGGTCAAGGCGCTGCCCTTCCTGCGGGACCGCAAGCAGTGACGCTGAACGTGCTCTATTTCGCCTGGCTGCGCGAGCGGATCGGCCTGCCTTCCGAGGCGGTCGAGACCGGGGCCGCGACCGTCGCCGAACTCGTCGACGAGCTGCGCGCGCGCGAGGACCGCTACGCGCTGGCGTTCGCCGACATGGCCTCGGTGCGGGTCGCGGTCGACCAGGAGCTGCGCGACCTCGGCGCGCCGCTCGCGGGCGCGCGCGAGGTGGCGTTCTTCCCGCCGATGACCGGGGGCTGATGGCGGTCCGGGTCCAGGCGGGCGACTTCGATCTCGGCGCCGAGCTGGCGGCGCTGCGGTCCGGACGGACCGATATCGGCGCGCTGGTCGCCTTCACCGGGCTGGTGCGCGACCTCGGCGGCGCGCTGACCGGTTTCGAGCTCGAGCATTATCCGGCGATGACCGAGGCGGCGCTCGGCGCCATCGAGGCCGAGGCGCGGGCCCGCTGGCCGCTGCAGGCGAGCCTGATCGTCCACCGCTACGGGCGGCTGGCGCCCGGCGACCAGATCATGATGGTCGCCACCGCCGCCGAGCACCGCCAGGCCGCCTTCGCCGCGGCCGAGTTCCTGATGGACTACCTGAAGACCCGCGCGCCGTTCTGGAAGAAGGAGACCACCGCCGCCGGCGCCGCCTGGGTCGACGCGCGCGAAACCGACGAAGCCGCGCTGGCGCGCTGGACACCCGCCGACTGAACGCCCGCCCCGCTCCGGGGACTGCGCCCCGCGCCTTCCCCGGATTTCATTCAGGTTTGAAACCCTATCGGGCAGTCGAGGGGCCCCGCCAACAGGCGGGGAGAAAAAAGACTCGCGGCCCACAGGCCGCTCCTTGTTCCGCCTCGCCCCCCGCCGCCGCCCGCAGGATCGAGCGACGGCGCCCCCCGGCGCCACGGTCCAGCGCGCCGCGGGCGCTCCGGCGCAACCGGCGCGACGC